>CALVEW010000173.1 GCA_944326645.1 Candidatus Gastranaerophilales bacterium | reverse complement strand
AAAGCACCTGTATCAATGATATTGAATGACTGGCACGCAGCACCAATGGCAGGCTTATTACGTTATAAAGCACCAATGGAAAATGCATATAATGTAATAGATGATGATGTAAAAAATGCATTAAGAGATATGCCATTAGTTATGATAGG
Organism: Candidatus Gastranaerophilales bacterium; assembly: GCA_944326645.1. Classification (GTDB taxonomy): domain Bacteria; phylum Cyanobacteriota; class Vampirovibrionia; order Gastranaerophilales; family Gastranaerophilaceae; genus UMGS1585. The sequence goes on along the minus strand of CALVEW010000173.1, from coordinate 3,743 downwards.
ACATAATGCAGGTATCCCAGGAAGTACAAGAAGTGATTCTTGTGAACGAAGTGATTATATAACTGAAAATATTGTTAATACGTTATATGATCAGTACGCATATGGTATTGTAGACAATGCAACAACAGGCAAAACTTTTGCATCAGTAGATAATTCAATAATTTATGAAAAAGATAATCCAAACGACCGTCAGTTTAACAACTTAGCTCACGGTATAGCATTATCAGATTATTACGTTCCTGTATCAAAAAATTATGAACAAGAATTAAAATCTGGGAAACAAACATCAGGAATGGCCTTTGATATCATCAAAAGAAGAAGCAATAATGATACAATCAGAGGTGAAATAAATGGATTAGATAGAGCATTAAATACAACAGAAGCAAAAGCTGATTGGTTAAAATCTAAATTTGGTATTAAATTACATACATATAATCACCATACATCTATAGACGAGGTAATGGAAGCTCGTCAACATAACAAAATGGAATTTTATGATAATTTCTTAAAACCTGTAATGGATAAAGAACCACCAAAAGGCGGATTTAAATATCAATCAGTTGGCGAACCTGCAAAAATTTCAAGAGAAGATTTTGAAAATGCACCATTTATAGCATTTGCACATAGATTAACTGATCAAAAAGGATTAGGAACATTCCAAAAAGCAGTTCAAGAATTATTCAACACATGGGATGAAAAACATCCAGGAATGCCAAAACCATTTATTATGGCAGGTGGAGAATTAGAAGAACAACCGGAAAAACCTTATTTACAAGCATTAAAAGATCCAAAAAATTATAAAAACCCAGAAGATATAAATCGTATTCAAGTATTACAAGGGTTTATGCCAAATCCATCATTATATTCAGCAGTAACATATTTCTGTGCACCATCAACATTCGAACCTTGCGGATTAACACAAGGAGAATGTTACGCAATGGGAACACCAATTATTACAACAGCAACAGGTGGATTTGTTGATACAGTTAAAGATGGAAAAAACGGTTTTGTCGCACAATATGACGGTAGCTATGCAAATGATGTAAAAACCTTACCGGACGGAGATTACAAAAATCAAGTTCGTGATGAATGGTTTAGCAAAAACGGTCATAACTTGGCAGATAAGTTTAATCAAGCATTAGATGTATTCTTCAATGATAAAGATAAATATAAATCAATTGTTCAAACAAACTTGAATACAAATTTAAGTTGGAATAGAGGTGAAAAATCTGATCCAATTCAAGGTTATATAAATAGATTACAAATTAATCAAGAAGATACAATTGAAGCAAATATTGCACCAGTAAGAAAACATCTTGTTCCATTATTAAAAGAATTTAATAAAGTAGAAAAAGATGGCAAGTTAGACAAGAATTCAAAATTAATGGCAATAATAACCAATAAAGATAATGCAGCAGATAAAAATAATGCAGTATTTGAAAAATTATTAGATAAAAATATCAAAAAGCAAACAAAAATAGAAGAAAATATTAATTTAATTAATAAACTTTCAGATGATTATAAGTCAAAAATTAATATTAATGATAATGATAGTTCATCAAAAGCTAAGTTAGAAATTATGGAATTAAAACAGTTTAACGAAAATGATAAATTAAATGTTGTAACAAAATCAATAGATGCAACAAATTATGATAAAGAAATGTTCAACAGATTATTAGATGTATGTGACAAACATAATAAACATGAATCTGTTGATACAAATTCTGATAATTATAAAGAACTTACATCTTGGAAACAAGATATCTTATCAAAATACGCAGCATAAAATCGCAATAACTAACAAAAAAGAGCTAGAAAAACTAGCTCTTTTTTGTTGAGTTGATAAATAAAATAATGTATAATAATTTCATAAAATATAAAATAGAGGATAAGAGATGAGTGAATTTAAAATAAGATTTAGAGGCATAAGAGGCAGCTACCCAGTAGCAAACGAAAAATTCTTAAAATATGGTGGGAATACAGCCTGTGTAGAAATAAACATAGATGGTCGAATAATAATATTAGATTCAGGTACGGGTCTAATTAGTTTAGGTGATGAATTAATGCAAAATTATATCAATTCAGGAACCACATTATCAAATAGAACTCCTGTAAATGTTTCAATATTATTAAGTCATATTCATCAAGACCATATATCAGGAATTCCATTTTTCGCACCATTGCATGTTGCATCAACACGTGTAAACTTGTTTGGGAATCCAACAAATAATTCAACATTAGAAGATGAAATTTCTGAATCCTTATTCAATAAGACTTTTCCATTAAACTCATCTGATATATCAGCAGATGTCGTTTGTTATGATATAAATGAGACCAACATTATTATAATAAAGAAAGATAATACCGCGATATTAACCAATATTTGTGAATTATCAAATATAAAACATAATGACGAAGATATAATAATATCTTGTTATAAGTCATATGCACATCCAAAGCATGGTGTAATGATTTATAGAATAGAATACAAAGGAAAATCATTAGTTTATGCAACCGATAAAGAAAGTTATATCGGAGGAGACGTAAAATTAGCAAAATTTGCAAGAAACTGTAATTGTTTAATCCATGATTCTCAATATACAACAGAAGATTATCAAAGCATATATAGTCCAAAACAAGGTTTTGGGCACTCAACTTTCGAGATGGCACGCGATGTAAAAAAACAAACAAATGCAGAGAAATTAGTATTTTATCATTATGACCCATCATATGATGATGACAAGTTGGATCAAATTGCTGAAGATATAGCAGAAGAAAACTTGATTTTTGCAAAAGAAGGATTAGAAATAATATTATAATGAAAAAAATAATTCCTTTGCTACTGTGCGTATTAATATTATGTAGTGGTTATAGGCGTCCTGATAAATTTCAGATAGATGCTGTAACAAATGCGTCCCGTCATAACATGATGGGGACAGATTATTTATTGGAGCGGTGCTATTATGCTGCAATACAGGAATTTAAGATAGCAATAAGTTTAAACCCAGATAGTCAAGCAAGTGCAGTATATTATAATAATTTAGGTCAAACATATATGCAGATAGGTTTTCCAAATCTAGCAGAAGATTGTTTTGAAAGAGCATTAAAGTTATATGGTTTAAATTTTCAATATTATCAAAATTTAACAGCTTGTTATGTAAAACTAAAAAAGACAAATCAGATGATATCTAAATATTCATCATCACAAAATCCATTGGATAAAATAATGTTAGGGTTATTGTATATAGAAAGCGGTCAAACTCAAAGAGGCATAATGACATTAGATGATTTTTGTATGTCAGAACCTGATTTAATAATAACTCATGGTGTAAAATCATATTTGAGGGATGTTACACGTAAATAATTTGCCCTAATATAAGGTGTTATGTTAAAATTATACATGTTGTTAGAAAAATATTGACAACAAAATAAATCGTACGTGTCGTAGTGGCACTCTGCCGAAAAAAATAACTAAGTGTTATTTTTTGAGAGGGTTCCCCTTGAGGGAACATCCGCCGCGAAGACAAAACAATAACTTTGAAAACTAAATAAATCGTACGTGTCGTAGTGGCACTCTGCCGAAAAAAATAACTAAGTGTTATTTTTTGAGAGGGTTCCCCTTGAGGGAACATCCGCCGCGAAGACAAAACAATAACTTTGAAAACTAAATAAATCGTACGTGTCGTAGTGGCACTCTGCCGAAAAAAATAACTAAGTGTTATTTTTTGAGAGGGTTCCCCTTG
>CALVEW010000172.1 GCA_944326645.1 Candidatus Gastranaerophilales bacterium | reverse complement strand
GAAGAAGATGATGATGAAAATCCTGAAGAGAATGATGATTCTGAAGATGATGTTGAGGTTGGAGATAATAATGAAGAAATTACTAACGAAACCTCAAGTGAATCAAAAGAAGATTAATTTAACTTTTTAAATATTACATAAAAGCTCCGAATAAAGAATAATTCGGAGCTTTTATGTATAGTATCAGTTTTATTCATCGAATGGTGAATTTTCTTTATAATAATTAGTTTTTTTCTTACGTATTTTGTCGTTCTTTTTCTTTGTTTTATCAGATACGTGCTTATATGCATTATCAAGAGAAATTTTTGCAACTTCTTTTTTTGTCATTCTATCATAGAAAGTTAACCAGAATGAATCATTGACGTTATTTACAGAAAAAGACATTCGTCCTGCAACCCTATCACCCGGTTTGATTTGAGAAAACATTAATTTGGTATCACCAAATACTGTTGGATTGAATGTTTGACCTAAATCATTAACTAAGGCAACATCCATGCCAGAAAATACGGTTTTTGACATATTAGAAATAGACATTGATAATGTTACAGTATTTAGTTCCCCAAATGGATCTTTTTCGAATAAAATATTTGCAATTCTTACTTTTAATCCAGGGAATTCAATTTCTTTTTGTTTAAGCGCTTCTTCTTTATATACCGGTAAGTTCATTGAAGAAGATACTTTAACTCTGATTTCATCACCAGGTGCAATTAGAACATTTTTACCTTTGCGATACAAAGACATTGCAAGACCTACCGTACCACCAATAGCAGCACCTCCTGCAACGGTATAGCCTTGAGAAACAATAGCTGCTTCAATTCCTAATGCATTTAATGCGGTATAACCTCCTATTACACCTCCTGCTGCGGTATAGCCTAAATCTGTTGCAACAATTTTTCCAACTGCTTTAACCGGATGCATTTTGGTAGACATATTTCCTTCAATTGGAATTTCCCTTCCATCAGGAGTTATTAAATAATCAAACTTTAAACTAACAAAGCCATCTCTACCTAATCTTTTTGCTTCTGATGTTTGAGAAATTACCCCATGAGCAATAGTTCCTTTTGGTATTATTACTCCTTTATCTCCAAGCACATCATTTGTAACTTTTGCAAAAAATTCGTCACCTTCTAATGAATAAGAACCATCAATAACTTGTGATACAGTCATTTTAATAACATCATGTTTATCTAATGTTTCAACTTTTCCGGTAAAAAGTTCACTTTGATCCAATTGTTTTTCTTCGTCTTTTTGTGCGTGACCTTGAAAAACATCTTCTGCAAAACAAGATAAATTAGAACATAGCATTGTTATTATTAAAAATTTTATTAAACCTTTATTCATATTTTTTATTATACATTTTTAATAAAAATGTTTCCACATCTTTACATAGTTAAAACATATGTTAATATAATAATATAAGGTATATTATATATGGAATATGATAAAAATATAGAAAGTAAACCAATCGAGTTTGATGATGGAGAATCAAGTTGGGATTCTTTCATTGAAATAATTTCATCAGGTTTAAGAGTTGGTGTTTTTTGTTGCTGTATATATATATTAAAAGAAATTTGTGTTTTAGCTTATGAAATAAATTGCTGCTTACGTGATATGCCAATGGATTGTGTTGTTATTCAGGCTGTTACTGCAGGGATTTTAATAATTCTTGCTATAGCTGCATTTATTGTAATGTATAAAAATTAACAATTCGGACTTGTTGTTGCAAAGCAAGTAATATTTTTAATATTGTTTTTGTTGAGTTCTGTAATTAGGGATTCAAATGTAGTTCCTGAAGTACATATATCATCAATTAAAAGAATCGGATATTCAAGTAGTTTTGATTTATCAACACAAAAAGCATTTTCTAAGTTTTTCATTCTTTCTTGTTTTGATAATTTATATTGAGGTTTTGTGTTTTTAATTCTTTTTATTAATTCGAAATTTGGAATAAAACCTGTCATTTTACAAAATTCTTTTGCAACAAGTTCCATATGATTATATTTTCTTTTTCTTTGTCTATTTTTATGTAAAGGAACAGGTATAACTTGAAATTGCTTATTAATACCAAGTATATTAAAATATTCAAACATAAATTTTGCTTGATAGTATGCAAGTTCTTTTTGGTTATGATATTTTAGTCCTCTAATAATTTTTTGCATATTCTTATCATAGGAACCCGCAACATAAACATTTACACCCGAAATTATTCTATCAACCATTGGTGGGTTAAAATCAAGTTCGTTATAACATTTTGAACATAAAGGTAAGGATTCTTTAGATGATGAACAACAGTAACATCTTCTTTTATATATCCAATCTAATAAATTTTTTAAAAAAGTTTTCATACTATTTCAATATAGAATAAAATTTGAAAGTTAACAATAATATCCATTTATACTTCTTTTTTTAGATAGCATTTATTTATATAAAATGCAAAATGTATAAGAGAGGGGTAATATGTTAAAAAAAATAATAATAAGTTTATTTTGTATAATAAATTTCATACCAAATTGTTTTTCATTTGAAAGAGAAGAAATAACAAATATAAATGTTTACGAAAAAATAAATCCTGCAATAGTTGCAATTGATGCTACTATACCTACAGGTGTTTCAAGTGGTTCGGGTTGTATTATAGATAAAAATGGTACGATTCTTACAAGTTCTCATGTAATTGATAATAGCAATAATATAGAAGTTACTGTTGCAAATGGTGAAAAATATGATGCATTAATTTTAGAACAAACAGGTTTAAGTAAGGATTTGGCTTTAATTAAAATTACTCCGAAACAACCATTAAAAACCGTTAAATTCGGAGATTCTTCGAATGTTAAAGTTGGGCAAAAGGTATTAGCAATTGGAAATCCTTTTGGTTTTAACGGGACATTAACACAAGGTATTGTATCAAGAATTGATTATAAAAAAAATAAAATTCAAACAGATGCGGCAATTAATCCGGGTTCATCAGGCGGACCTTTAGTAAATACAACAGGAGAAGTTATTGGAATAAACCAAGCAATTTATAATCCGGATGATAATGTATCAAATATTGGGATTGGATTTGCTATTCCAATAAATGAGGCTAAAAAAATCTTACATAGAAGTTAATTTTGATAATTCATTATATAGTGTTTCAAAAACAGAATCCCAATCTCTTGGATTAGACTGTCTAAATAATTTAACAGAATCATACCAATCACATTTAGATAAATCTTGATGCCAACGCCAATTATATAGGTAAGGTAATAATACCCAACAAGGTTTATTCATAGCTCCGGCTAAATGTGCTAAAGATGTATCATTACATATGACTAAATCTAAATTTTCTATAGCTCCTGCTGTGTCTGAAAAATTATTTAATGTCTTTCCAATATCGATGATATCATAATGTTTTTTTAGTTCATTTATTCCTTCAGATCCTTCAAATGTTTGGAATGAATAGAATTTTGTATTCTGTATGTTAAATAATTTTAAAAATTCTTTAACATCAATAACTCTTTCCCAGTCATACATTGTATTCCCTTGCCATTTTATTCCAATTTTGAATTGTTTATTATTAAAGAAGTCTTCGTGATATTTTTTTACTTTTTCTTTGTTGGGTTTCAAATAAGATTTTTTATTAATAAACATATTGTCTTCATTTAGACCTAAGGCGTAAGGTAAACTTAATATCGGAATATGGTAATCAAAATTAATTTGAGTTTCAGGTTCAAAATAATCCATTACATGAATATTTGGAAAATTTTCTCTAAAAAGTTCTGTAAGTTGAATTTGTGGTTTGAATATAATTTTTTTACATTTTTCTTGTAATAGATTAAGATATCTCGAAAACATTAAGACATCGCCAAAACCTGCTTCATAATATGTATATATAGTCTTGTCTTTGATATCTTGACCTTGCCATAATTTAGCATTGTTCATAATGTTAGGATATGTATGTTCTTG
>CALVEW010000171.1 GCA_944326645.1 Candidatus Gastranaerophilales bacterium | reverse complement strand
AGCATTAACGTTAAAACTTGAGGTCCCGCCGTAACTACCATTAAATGCCGCAGAGAACATAGATCCATAGAAACTATTCATTTGGCATATTTGTTTAGCGATAACTGTATTAAGCATAGGTACAAGTTCTCCGTTCCAAAACATAGAACCTGAACCACCTGCAGTAATTCCATCACCAACAACGTATTCAAGGTTATTAGAAGCATCTTTAATTATATAGAAAGAGCCATTTTTTGGTGTAACTTCAGTACCTTTTTCGCAATTAGCGCTGGAATAATATTTGTATCCTGCACCATCATTTTTTCTATAAATAACACCTTCGTTTTGGTAACCATTTCTTAGAAGATGTTGTAAAATTTCAAGTCCTAATTGAGGGTTTTTAGGATTTCCGTCTTTTTCCCAAGCGGTACCTTCGTATAATGCTTTGTATACATTATACATGCTTGCAGCAGTTTCAGAAGTTCCTAGAGGGTTTGAGCCAGACCCTTTCATAGAATCTAATAGGTATAACATGGCAGTTATAGTTCTTGTTTCTACTGTTTCAGGAGCTCTTACAGGATCACCTCCTGGAACTGCAGCAGTTCCTTCAAGCCCAGGTGTAAAATCATGGTTTAAAGTAGAAAGAACAATGTTTATCATTGAATCACTAAGTATAACTCTTCCGAAAGCATCTGTAAGAATCATAGAGTCAGAAGTTTTTCTTTCAACTTCACCATCTTGGTTAACAATTGAATCAAAATAATAACCTTGATCAATACCCATTAAATAATTATAAGTAACATCTTTATATCCATTAGTAGTAGAATATTGAATTCTAGAGTTTTGGAGTTTTGCATAGTAAAGTTTAGCTAATTCAGTAGCTTCACGCGTTAACATAGTTTTGCGCTTAGAGTTAAGCTGTATTTGCATTTCGACATCAGCTTTTCTGGATGTCAATGCTAATAGTCTAACTTGTGATGTAGCTAAACCCATTTTTACTCCTTTTTCGTTTCCTAATATTCTGTATATCGGTAATTTTTTTTAAAACTTTAATTTTTGGGTTTAACTTGTTACAATTATTTACAAAAAAAAGAGCGATAATTATATATCGCTCTTTTAACAATTTGTTTATAAGTTAAATTAAACTAATTTAACAGAAACAGATTTAGGTTTTCTAGTATAAGCTAATTTATCTTCTCTAGATAACCAACCTAAACCCATAGAGATGAAGTTTTCGTCTAAGTCTAAATCTTTAGACATTTTGTTAATAGTAACTTCACCTTTTTCAGCTAAGTAGTTATAGATTTGACCAGCTGATTCAATAATTTGTTCTTGCATTTCTTTTCTAATTTTTGTAGCCATTTTGTGATTCTCCTTGTTTGTAAACTTGTTTTGTTATCTTAACAGATAACAAAAGTATAGTATTTAAAAAGTGTAATGAAAACAATCATTATTTAGTATGATTTTTCGTATAACTTTAGTTGTAAACTCATAGTTATTAGCTATTTAGTAGCATGTATGAGCACAGAATTTGTTTTAATAGTTATTTCTTTTCCTTCCAAATAATTTTGGATTTCTGATATATAATTATCAATTTTCTTTTCATCAAAGAATAGTAAGAATCTTTCTTTCATTGAAGGTCTATCAGGAGAAGGCGGAGATATGAACCAAGGTAAAACCATTTCTTTAGTTACTATATATTTAGATTCAATAGCATGTAGAAGAGTTGACGCATCAGAGAAACCTGCATTATTTAAATTTTGTTTAATAGTCAAATCGTCAAAGTTACATAAAGAATCGTTAGAATCAGACATTATTTTATTTTCAGCATCTTTGAATTCGTGGAATGATGAAATAAATTTAGGGTCAAGTAATTCCCAATATCTTGTATTTGAACGAATAATTGGTTCAAAAGCGCAGAAAAACCCACCCGGCTTTAAAACTCGATAGATTTCATTAATCGCAGGTTGTTTATCGACAATATGTACTAATACAGAGCGCATAAGAGCTTTATCGATTGAGTTTTCAGGGAGTTTTAAATCTTCACAGGATGCATTTAGGAACTGATGTTTAACATTGGTTGGATTCTTATCCAAAAAATCTTTACATGAATCTAAACAATCAGAAAATTTATCTGAGAAAATTATTTTCCCATCACCATTAAGATTTTCAAGAATTTCCATTGCTTTAAAAGCAAGTAGTCCTGTACCTGTCCCAATATCAAGAACGTTATCATTAGGTTGAATTTGTGCCATATTAACAACGGCATCACCAACGGATTCAAGCCAAGCAATAGTTTGAGCTTTCATTTCATCAGTTAGAGCAGCGAATCTGGTTTGAGAAAGCCATTGTGTCCAATTCTTACATAAATCACTCATATAAATAACTCCTTTTTATTTTTTTAAAGTAACAGGAGGCGGTTGAATATATAGTGGTAGTAGCTTGTGCCAATCACATTCTTCTGTTTTTATACGTTCAATCGCAATATCAGATAAAGTTTTCCCTAAATCGAAATTTGCCTGTTGATAAGATATTACATTATTTCCGATATTTTTAAATCGTTCAAACAATCTATCATCAGTAATAATATCTCTTCCTTTAACAATAGAATCAACTTTTTCTAAATCAACAGCACCAAGTAGTTTTCCGTCATAAAGATAAGCTTTATCTTTTCTGGCATCTAAAGCTACGACATAATTATGATTACCTGCTTTAGATAAGATTTCTAAGGATGATATTCCGATTGCTTTTATATTAAGTTCTTGTGCCATAACTCTTGCAACAGTAGTGCAGGCTCTAATTCCTGTAAAGCTACCCGGTCCGATATTTATGGCAATTGCTTCGATATCTTTGGGTTTCAAATTATTTTCTTTTAATATTTTAGTAATAGTTGATATAAGATAAGCTGAATGATAATTTCTTTCATCAGATTCAAGAATAACAGAAGAAAGAATTTTATCTTCGTTTCTTAATACAATGTATGTTTTATCTAAACAAGTATCAAAAGCAAGCAGTATCAATTTTGTAATCCTTCTATAATTTTATCCATTCCTTGTCCAATAGCAGTAAACTCGAAGCACCTATTATCTTCATCATCATAAGTAACATTAATTTCTATTCTATCGAAAGGTATTTCATTTTGGGAGAATTCTGCCCATTCTACAAATGTTAATTTTTTCCCTGTAGAGTATTCTCTCAATTCATCGGTAATAGTTTTAACTCCTTCATTTTCGAGTCTGTATAAATCGAAATGATAAATGGGAATGTTACCTGTATGATATTCATTCAAAATAGTAAAGCTTGGGCTTGTAACTTTTTCTTTGATATCAAGAGCTTGAGCCACTAGTCTTACAAAAGCTGTTTTTCCTGCTCCGATTTCACCAAACAGATTAACAAAGCAACCATTTGTGGTAAGCGATGCAAATTTTTCTGCAAGTATTTTAGTATCATCTAGAGATTTACATATTGTTTTAAAAGATTTATTCGTCATAAATTACAACCCTGTTTCTACCTCTTTCTTTAGCTTCGTATAGGGCTTTGTCTGCTTTTTTGTATAAATCTTCCGGCGAGTCATTATTTTTCAATTGCGCAAGCCCTAAACTTATTGTAACACTTATTTTTTTATTTTGATTAGATTTGTCAATAAATGTTTCGATAGAATTTTTTTCAACAGCATTTCTAAGTCTTTGGGCAACGATATTAGCTTCTTCAATTTTAGTTTGCGGTAGTAGAATACAGAATTCTTCACCTCCATATCGAGAAGGGATATCGTATTCTCTGAGTTGTTCTTTAATAATATTAGCAACAGTTTTGAGAACTTTATCCCCAATATCGTGTCCGTAAGTATCATTAATACTTTTGAAGAAATCTATATCGACCATCATAGCGCATAGAGGATGTTTTTGACGAGTTGCACTTGCATACTCTTGTTTTAAACGAATTTCAAATTGACGTCTGTTATTTAAGCC
>CALVEW010000170.1 GCA_944326645.1 Candidatus Gastranaerophilales bacterium | reverse complement strand
AAGAAGTTACTGCTAAAAAGGTTATGACTGCAATTACCGATAGAAGCAGATTAAGAAAAGATGACTTAGGACATCCTGATGAATGCGAAGTTGCATTTAAATATTGGAAAATATTTGGAACAGAAGATGAAATAGCAACAGTTAGAGAAGAATGCGAAAAAGGTCTCAGAGGATGCGCTCAATGTAAACGTGAATTAGGTGCAAAAATTAATGCTCGTTTTGCAGAAATTAGAGAAAAACGTGCATATTATGAAGCTCATCCTGAAATTGTTGATAAAATTATTAGAGATGGTTCTGAAAAGGCAAGAGTTGAAGCACAAAAAGTACTTAAAGAAGTACGTTCTATTATTAAAATGTACTAATTTGCTTGAAAGGATATAAAAATAATTGTAAAATACTAAAAAGAGGTTATTTATGAAAAAGATTTTATTTGTTCTTTTAGTATTTGTATTTACAGCTTGTTCTGTTTTTGCAGAAGATATGAAAGTTATGGCTTTGAAAGATTTTTCAACAGCTGTTCCTAAAGAAATTCAAGTAAAAGTTATTGAATCCGTATCTTTAGATAAAGATGTCCTTATTCCTATGGGCTCAACTGTTACAGGATTGATGATTGATGTTATTCCTGCTAAAAGACTTAAACGTGATGCAACTTTTTCTTTTATGCCAACTTATTTTACAACACCTCAACATGAAAGATATAAATTTAATAAAAAATATGTAGGTAAATTTTCTCCAAATGTAGAAATTGATAAAGGAGAGTTAGCAAAAAATGCAGCTTTAACTGTTGGTGATTTTTTTGTACAAGGACTTAGCACCGGTTTTTATGCTGTACAAGGTGCTGTAAAAGATGAAAAAGGGAATAAATTCTTTTCTGCTGTAAATAATGTTTATAAAAATTCATTCTTTTCATATGTAGAAAAAGGTGGAGATGTATATATTAAAGAAAATTCTTTATTCTGTTTCAAATTTAAAAAACCTGAAGCAGAAGAAAATAACGATAATTCAACTCCTGCTATTATAAAGATGGATGAACCAAAAATCGAGAATCAAGTTCCAGGTTTAGATGAAGATTCTTTGCCTGCAACTCCACAGCCTCAGTTTTAATAGTTGGATTTGATAAAACTAGCTTGTCAGGAAGTATTACATAATTTTTAATAACCTTATGTTTATTTTTTGTCATACTCCATGCTAAAATATTGTCAGTCATATTTTATTCACATAATTTCTTTAAATATGGCAATATTGGAATAAATAGCATTTGAGATAAAATCTTATGACAAAAGAAAAAATATTTTTAATAATATTATTAGCTATAGCTTGTTTATTTTCTGCAATAACTATAAATAATAAATTATCTGAAAAATCAGATATGAGAATTTATTCAAATGCGATTAAATTCTATCAAGATGAAAATTATCAAGATGCTTATTATAATTTTGGTAAAATTTCCGGTTTTTCAATTTTAAAACCAGCAGCATTATTTAGACAAGCAAGATGCGCTACTAATATCGGAGATACACAATCTGCAATTAGAAATTATTCAATCCTTTTAAAAAGATTTCCTAATTGGCAACTTTATCCTGTAAGCGAATATAATTTAGCCGTTCTATTATACGATAGACAAGATTATTTCATTGCAAAAAGACATTTTAAACACCTAATTAGAAAATATCCTAAAACAGAAGTTGCTATTGCTTCAAAATTTTATCTTGGACTTATTGAAAAAAATCCAAAATTACTTTTTGAATATTTAGAACTTTCACCTAATGGTTTACTATCTCAAAATGCTATAGATACATTAATTAAATGGAATACTAAATTTTCTAACCCTGATAATTTAACTATTGCAAAATCATATCTTTCAAGAGATAAATTCAATGAAGCACTTGAATATTATAAGAAAACATCTCTTCCTGATAGTTGGACAGGATATGCCAAAACTTTATACAAACTAGGTAAATATAATGAAGCAAAAAATATAACAACTAAAGGAATATCTATTTATTCTTCACGAGTTGATAAAAATGAAATTTATGACAATATAGACTGTTTTGTATCACTTTCAGATTCAAAACTTAACACTATAAAATACCTATATTCACTTAATCCTAAATCACAAGGTGCAGATTATTTAATGTTCCTTATGGCAAAATATGCACCCGTATCTCAAACCCCACAAATGTACGAAAAATTATATTATGCTTTCCCTGATGGACAATTTTCAGCAGAAGCATTATATAAAACTTTCTATTCAAAAATCAATCAAAGAAAATACGAAGAAGCTCTTAAACTTGGCAGAATTCATCTAGCAAAATATGGAAACACAAATTCAGCACCTGCTGTTATGTATTGGATGGCAAAAGTTTATGAAAAACGTCATATGGATGATATGGCAAAAAGCTACTACAAAGGAGTCTTATCAAAATATCCTGACAGCTATTATGCAATGAGAGCAAATTCTAAGCTTCATAATGGTCAAAAAATGCTTGAAGATAGAGTTCTTGAGGTTAAACCTGTAGTATTTCCTATAAAAAATAAATCAGAAGCAAATCTTGCAATTAAACTTGCTAAATTAAAAGATTATGATTTTGTACAAGAATTATACAAAGATGATGACTTTGTTCAAAGCTGGATTGAATACCAAAAAGGGAATTATACACATTCAGCATTCTTAGCTAGAGAAGCGATGGACAAGTTAGAGGAAAAACCTAATTTTAAAGATTCTCGATGGAGATTAATTTATCCAATACATTATTATAATTATGTACAAAAATATGCTAATACAGAAAACCCAATAATAATTCTATCTATTATAAAAGAAGAAAGTCATTTCAACCCAAATGCAACAAGTTGCGTAGGCGCATTAGGCTTAATGCAACTAATGCCTGCAACAGCAGATGAAATAGCAAAAGCGTATGGATTATCAAATAATTTATATAATCCTGAAAATAATATCCATCTAGGTAGCCTATACTATGCTAAAATGCGTCGTTCTTTAAACGATAAAGATATGTCAGCAATAATGGCATACAATGGAGGCTGGGCAGCTGTTACAAGATGGAAAAACAGACTTAATTATACAGATATGGACGACTTTGTAGAAAAAATCCCATACCCCGAAACTCAAACTTACCTCAAAAAAGTCCTAAGAAGTTACTGGAACTATTCAAATATTTATCAATAAATATTAAATTTTAATATATATGCTAAAATAAAATAAAATATTTGTTATTTATATTTAGAGGAAAAATGAAATGCTATATTTTTACAGATGAAAGTAATACTAATCAAGCAAGATTCATGTTGATTGGAGGAATATGGGTTGATGAACAAACATTAAAAAAAGTTAATGAAGAATGCGAAATATATAAAAAAACAATAGGTTGGAAAAGTGATACTAAATTTAATTGGAAAAATATATCTAACAAAGCATTAAATAATTATATAGGTTTTATTAATATATTCTTTAAATATAACCTCCAATTTAATTGCATCGTTATTGATTCAAAAGAAATAGATTTAAAATATAATCAATACAATGATTATGAATTAGGATTTTATATTTTTTATTATATGCTTTTACAAGAAAATTCTGTTGAAAATATAGATTATTATATTCTAATGGATAGAATGACAATTAGAAGAAAAAATATATTAGAAAAAATAAAATATTGGCTAAAAACTCCATATATGGGGAAATCTAAACCTAAAGAAATAATTAATGTTAAAACTATAGAATTCGTTGACTCAAAACAATATAATCTTATTCAAATGACAGATTTATTATTAGGAGCTATAGGCTCACATTACAATCATAGACATTTAAAGCCTAACATTGCACAACATAAAAAAGATTTTGCTCAATATATTGCCAAATATCTTGGTAAAAATGATTTAATATTTAATACAGATAAATCTGGACATAAAAATATAAATATTTGGTTATTTAAAGACCCTTCAAAAACAAAAATATAACGCCCCTATACCTA
>CALVEW010000169.1 GCA_944326645.1 Candidatus Gastranaerophilales bacterium | reverse complement strand
TTTCTAGCCATTTTTTGGTTTTTTCGGCATTTGCTCGAAATGTCCATATGTTTCTTTTATCCAACTCTTTTTCGTTGATTTATTTTGATTCTCTTTCTTTTGGATTGTAAGGAAGACTTCGCTAAAAGGAATTACAGGCTCCATTTTATACCCACAATTTTCTGATAATGAACCACCCATTGAAAATAACTCTTCTTGAGGATATCTTCTGCAGATTCCAGGGCGGGTTTTATGTATTTTACAACGGTTTGTTTCAGGATCAAGATTAGTACATTCAAATACTAATCCTGTTTCATCTTTATCAATTACTTTTAAATATGTATAAAACCGATGTTGATACTTTAAATTCTCAAATTCTTTTTCGTCTTGAATAATTCCTTTAGAATGTTTTACATATATTTTTTTGCAGCATCTACCACAGCCCAAGCAATGACCTGTTCTGTAATATTTTCTCCTCAAAATTTTTGAATAAAAGAATTTTTGAAATTTATTTAACATTGACCAACTTTGATTTTGCTAATTTATACTCATTTGATTTTGGATTTGCAAGATGCATTACTTCCGTAAAATATTTGTTAGCACCTTTTATTTCTCCCCTTACTAGTAAATCATTACCTTTTGCCAAATAATTTTTCGTAATAACATCTTCTGCATTTATAAAACCTTTGAGCTTATTTATATCATCAATATAATCTAATTTTAATTCCGAATCTAATATAATAAGATTTTCATATTCAGTTAAGGCCTCATAATATTCATTATTTTTATAATGTTGCTTTGCAAGTTCTAATGTTATATCTACAGCTGAATCATCAACAAATTTTTTAATATTACTGATTTTTCGCAACATTAATAAATATTCATCCTGCACAGATATTATATATTTTAAATATCGGTTATAAAAACAATATGCAAGTCTATAGTCATTCAATGATTCATAACATTTTGCCATTTTTAAATAAATATTTCTGACTTCACTATTATTCCTAAAAGCATATGTATAATAATGTAAAGCATTTGAATAATCTCTACCTTCAAAATACAAATCTGCTACGGCTAATGAATACTCATTTATTATTGGATATTTTTTTATTGCCTGTAAATAATATGTTAATGCAAGGTTCTTTTCATTTTTTGATAAATAATTTTTACCAATTATAAATAAATCATTTGCATTCCTAAACTGTTCATTTATATTTTTTTGAATAGATTTGTATTGATTAGTATCTTTATTTTGAGCATATTTTAAATATTTATCATAATACAATATAGATTCATAAATCATATTTTTAGCAAAATACGCAATTGCAAGATTTAAACAAACAAATTCATCTTTTGGGCTTATACTCCTTGCAATAGCCCAATTTTCAATAGCTTTATTTGCATCTAATTTTCTAAAATAAGAATTCCCGAGATAAGAAAATGCTAAAGAATTTGTTATATCCAATTGAGAAGATTGTGTAAGATACTCAATTGCCGAATCAAAATCACCTTTTTTATAAAAACAAATCCCAACATCTAAATATAATTTTGAAGATGCACTTGTTTTTAACAATCCAAGATAAAGTTTCAATGCAGCATCATAATTTCCGTCCTTAAAATGTTTTTTTGCTGCATTTATAATAGAGGTTTCAATATCTGAATTATCTTCTACACTATATCCAACTACATCTACCATACGCAGATATTATAACATATTTACAATCCTAAGTCATCTATTAATGATTTGTTGGTTGCAAGAGCTGCAATTGTACTATCTTCAAACACATCAACAACTCCTTTAGAAAACATTTCTTGCATAATCTCATTATGCGAATTATTTTCTAAATCAGAAGTAGCCAAGTCAGTAAATTTTTTAATATCAAGCTCTCTTTGATACATCTGCATAGCCTTGTTAGAAATATCAGATGAATCAATTAATAAATTAGAATTATCTACTGCATTATTTTGCGAACGGCGATTAGCGTTAGTTCCTAGAATACTGTTTAACGAATCTTGTTGAACTAAACGGGAATTTAATGCTAAATCATTTGAATTATTATTATCAATATTGTTAAGCATTGCCCTAATCCTCCCTTTGCAATGAAACGGAGCTATTTACTTCTTTTAATCTTACCTCTCCGCAATAATATTATGTATTATATTTTCCAATATGTCATCATATAAATAAAGTAGTTATTATTTGACTAAATTTTAATATTCGTATATTCTAATATTCAGGGAGTTAATTATGAATATTGAAGAATACGCAGAAATTTTTAAAGCATTATCACATCCGATTAGATTAAAAATTGTTTGTGGTCTACTAAAAAAAGATAGTTGTAACGTAAATACTATGTCTGAAAAATTGTGTATCGCTCAACCTACAGTTTCACAACATTTGAATATTCTTAAAAATGCGAAAATTATAACAGGGTGCCGAAATGGTAACCAAATTTGCTACAAAATCGACAACCCTGCAGTCAGACATCTTTTTGAAAATATTGATATTTGTGAATTCTGTTCCTAAGATGCATACTTATGCAATA
Organism: Candidatus Gastranaerophilales bacterium; assembly: GCA_944326645.1. GTDB lineage: Bacteria > Cyanobacteriota > Vampirovibrionia > Gastranaerophilales > Gastranaerophilaceae > UMGS1585. Next base: position 1,492 of record CALVEW010000169.1, on the reverse strand, counting down.
ACATAGCCAACTGACTTTCTGAATGCAAACCTGAAACAGATTCTACAACTTTACCATTTTTGAAAACCATTAATGCCGGAATACTTGCAATGCCATATTCCATTGATTTTCTCTGACCTTCATCAACATTAAGCTTCCCAACTTTTACCTTACCTGCAAACTTATCTGCAATATTTGATACAACAGGAATTTGTTTTCTACAAGGTCCACACCAAGTTGCATAAAAATCTACCAATACTGGTAAGTTACTCTCTTTTACTTCTTTGTCAAAATTCAAATCATTTAATTCAACTACGTTTTCCATTTTTTGTTCTCCTTTATATTTTTATTTATATCTATATTCTAATATTCATATATTCATAATAACATATGTTTTCATTTTGTCAACCCTATGCTCTTTTATTTTTATTTTTAAATGCTTATTCTTAGAAAGTTGTACATTTTTTAGGTAAAAAGAGTATATTTTTCTTTTAACTCTATATTATAATTATGAAAAAGGAGAGTTATTATGAGTTATTTAGATATTGAATTGGCAGGAATAAATAAAGACGGAGAAGAAAATAAATACAGCCTTAAAGATTTCAAAGGCGAAAGAGTTGTTTTATATTTTTATCCTAAAGATAATACCTCAGGTTGCACACAAGAAGCATGCGATTTTAGAGATAATATAAACAGAATAACATCTGTTGCAAAAGTTGTTGGAGTAAGCCCAAATGATATTAAGAGTCATTTGAAATTCAGAGAAAAACAAAGCTTAAATTTTGATTTGCTAGCAGATACTGAACAAAAACTATCAAATGAGTTCAAAGTTTGGGTTGAAAAGTCAATGTATGGTAGAAAATATATGGGAATAGAGCGTTCAACATTCATTCTTGATAAAGATGGAAACATCGAAAAAGAATGGAGAAAAGTTAAAGTTAAAGGCCATGTTAACGAAGTTATTGATTATTTGTTGAACAATTAATTTGCTTTTTATATTGAAACAAGAGTTGATAAAAAAATTCCACTTCATTACATGTGGAATTTTTTAATATAGTAATTATTTTATTCATCAACTCATCTTTTGAATGTGTTTCACCAAAATCAAACAAATCTTTTTCATTAACACCTAAAATTTGTGCAATTTTTATGATATTTTCTTCTTTAGGTAATTGATTCCCATTTTCAATCCTTGTTAAATTAGAAGGTTCCATATCTAACATTTTAGCTAATTCATACTGCTTAATGTGTAAATTCTCTCTTAGCTTACGTATTTTTGCCCCAACTTTTTTACTTAAAGAACCCATAGTTACCTCTAGGTATAGCATACTCTAATAGCATATTTAATAACACAAACTTATAGCACGAATTTATTGACAAAATTGCGCCTTTATGACATGAATTTATAAAAAATATGTATTAATAAAACAATTTTTAGGTTTATAATGAGTTTTAAAAAATATAATATTATACTAATTTCATTGTGTTTTCTTTGTATTTTAATATTAATTAC
>CALVEW010000168.1 GCA_944326645.1 Candidatus Gastranaerophilales bacterium | reverse complement strand
CAGCGAAGCATCCGTCCATTCTGATTTCTGGGTGAGTATTTACAACACCTAAACAGTTAGGGCCCACACATCTCATACCATATTCTCTAACTTTTTCTAATAATTGTTTTTCAGCTTCAGCACCTTCTTTGCCAGTTTCTTTGAAACCTGCTGTGATGATACATAAGCCTTTAATACCTTTTTCGTGGCATTGATCAATTGTTGATAATACGAATTTTGCATTAACAACGATGATAGCTAAATCTACTTCTCCTGGAATTTCTAATACAGAAGTGTATGCTTGTAATCCTTCAATAACTCCACCTTTTGGGTTTACAGGGTAGATATTACCTTGGAAATTGTATTCTTGTAATCTTTTCATGATGTCTGAACCAATAGTGTGTTCTTTGGTAGATGCACCAACAACTGCAATTGATTTTGGTTTCATGATTTTGTCTAAATTTTGCATGTTTTCGCCTTTCTTTATTGTGTAAGTTCCAATAACTTATATTGTATTTTGTTTTAATCTTTTTATCTAAGATTTTAGGTTAACGGGTTTTATTTATTCATTTACCCCTTACTCCTAGTATCCGTTTTCAATCCATTCTCTGTTTCTAAAGCTTGCTTTTAATTCTTTTGCTAAGCCTTCACAAAGATCTAAATCTACATCATAATCTTTGTATCCTGAAACAACTGATAATGTTGTTTTAAAACCTTCATTGTGAGCTTGGATAGCAAACTCTTTCATTGCATTATAAGCATTCTCAATTTTAGGTTGAGAAAGTTCTTTATATAATTCTTCATTTTGGGCATTTAAACTAATTGAAAACTCATCAACTAAACCTTTTAATTCCGGTAATATATTTTTCTTGTTAATAGCATTACCATGCCCGTTAGTGTTTACTTTTATATAGGTATTAGGGTAATTTTTCTTGATATATTCTGCAACTTCTTTAAGTTGATTAAATTTCATTGTAGGTTCGCCATAACCACAGAAAGTTACGCCTTTATTGATTTTGTCTGAATATTTTTCAAGTTGTTCAATAACATCTTCAGATGTTGTTTTTTCAGTTTTAAGCCACATATCTTGACCGCAAACATCATCTTTATCTCGTCTTAAACAAAAAATACAATCATTAGTACACATATTAGTTAAGTTGATATAGATTTTATCATCTAAAATGTAAACTAAATTATTGTCAGACATATCAATAAATACCTCACCAATATTGTCCCACATCAAGGGGTAAATTCAAGGGGTAAATTCAAGGGGTAAATTAAGTAAATTAATCTGCTTTATTTATACTCAAAATTAACCCATTTATACAATGGGTTTACTTATATATAGTTGCCATGTATTTCCGTATGCTGATAAATATTTTTTCAAAATTAAAACCTAAAATTATATTATTGTAGCTAATTGTTTACGTATAAACTAATTATTATAATTATAAATATTACTTATTATCTGTACAAAATATACATTTTGACAAGGAGTTAATATTGAATAAAAATTCTAAAAAAATAATATCAATAGATTTAGATGGGGTTTTAAATAATTATAATGGTGATTATAAAAAAGATTTTATTCCATCAATTAGATTTGGAGCTTATGAATTTATTGAAAACTTATCAAAATATTTCAGAATAGAAATTTATACTGTAAGAGATGAATTATTAGTTAAAAATTGGTTGAAAAATAATGATTTAGAAAAGTATATTTTTAATATTACAAATATTAAAAATAAATTTTCATCAATTTTTTTAGATGATAGAGCTATAAATTTTAATGGAAATTATGAGGAAACTTTTAATAAAATTATAAATTTTAAACCATACTGGAAATAGTGTTTGAGTGATTATTTTTTATATAGTTTAATGCTTCTATGATTTCTTTATAATCATCCATAACAACAAGTTTACTTCTATATTTTGCAGCATTTGGAACTCCTGAAATATAGAATGGATAAAACTTTCTTACAAATTTTAATCCAACTTTTTCACCTCTAAGCTCTATTTCCATATCAAGGTGTTTTTTCATTGTTTCAATTTTTTCTGCCAAAGTTGGTGGGGGGAGTTTTTCTCCGGTATTTAGGTAATGTTCTATTCTTGCAATTAAAGTTACATCTCCTAATGCTCCACGACCTATTGCAACACCGTCTGCTCCTGATTCTTCAAGACATTGTATTGCACTATCAATTGATATTACATCGCCATTTGCAAAAACAGGAATATCTACATTTTCTTTAAGCTCCCTGATTTTTTTCCAGTCTGCTTTTCCTGAATACATTTGATTTCTTGTTCGTCCGTGTATTGTTATAAATTCTGCTCCTGCTTCTTGCATATATTGCCCGTATGGAACAAAATTCATTGTTTCTTGTGTGTAGCCTAATCTGAATTTTACACTTACAGGTATATTTATGCTTTCTTTTACTGCTTGCACAATATCATAAGCAAGAGATGGATTTTTCATTAAAGCACTTCCATCTTGCCCTTTTACAACTTTATTTACTGGGCAACCCATATTTATATCAATAACATCTGCCATTGGTTCAAGATATTTTGCTCCTTCTGCCATCAATTCAGGTTTATGACCGCTTAATTGATAAATAATTGGAGAATGGTTCTCATCTTTTTTTGTCATATCTGTTTCTTTGACATTATGAAGAGCTTCAGAGCTTATCATTTCTGTTGTTAATATACAGGTCTTAGATTGTTCTCTGATAAGGGTTCTTAATACATAATCTGTAATTCCAGCCATTGGTGCTAGTGAAACTCTTGTTTGTTTCAGTATATCTTTAATTTCCATATTTTGCTAATTCTTGAACTCTTGTTTTTGTGTATTTTAAGTATTCATCATCTGTTGTGTATTGCTGTGCAAACTTTTTATAAAAATCTAATGCATTCTTATACTGTCCAATAATATCATAGTCTACTGCAATTAAGTAGTTTGCAAGATATTGTTGTGGATTATATTGAACAGATTTTTTATAATCATTTATTGCAAGGTTGCGTTGATTTTTTGCATCGTAAATCATTCCTCTATAATAATAAGCATCAGAATTTGTATTATCATCTGTAATTGCTTGAGTGAATGCTTTTAGAGCTTCATCATATTTGGTTGCATTAAATAACTCAGCTCCTTTTTGAACTTGAATTTGGCTTGTAACTTTTTTGATATCATTTAATGCTGTTTTTGCATCATTATTATTAGGATTTAAAGTTACGGCTTTATTTAAATATGTTTTTGCATTATACCATTCTTCTTTGTTTGCATATAAAGCTCCAATACTATATGCAATATCTGCATTGTTAGGTTCTAAGTTAAGAGCTTTTTTATAGTATTCAATTGCTTTGTCTGAATTTTGTAACCCTTCATAAGATGCTGCGATACCTAACAAAGAATCTTTTGTTGCAGGATTTACTGCTGAATATAATTGAATTGCTTTTTGATAATCTTTTTTAGCATAAGCATCATATGCATCATTTGCTGATTGAGCTATCATTGTACTATTTAAATTATCTAAAGTTGTTTGAATTGTTTTATTATTTGGGAACCTTTGTTTTGCTGTTGTTAATATCTCTTTAGCAGATTTATAATCTTTCTTTTCTGCATAACAAAGAGCAATGTTTGTATAAACATCAGGTTTTGTTTTATCGAATTTTAAAACTCCTTGATAAAATTTGATTGCATTATTAACATCATTCTTTTTATGGTATTCAAGAGCATAATCGTACATCATACCAACCATAGTTTTATCAACTTGTGAATTATTTTCGATGCTTGCAAGTAATTCTTCCGGAGTCATTGAATTACGTTTTAAAGTAACTATTTGTTGTCGAATTGAACTATTTGTAGGATCAAGAGATAAAACTTTTTCATAAGCATCTATTGCTTTTGCGTTTTCTCCCATTGCTTCCAAGCATTGTGCGGCGTATAAATTGGCATTTAAATTATCAGGATATTCAATAAGAATTGATTTATACACTTCAAGTGCTTTGGTGTAATTTTTTTGTACTTGGAAAAGTGTTCCTATATTTAGTCTTGTATTT
>CALVEW010000167.1 GCA_944326645.1 Candidatus Gastranaerophilales bacterium | reverse complement strand
ATAGAGGTCCAAACCCTTATATGAGAACTATTCTTAATGAAGAAACTCAAACAGGAGTTACATTTCATTTAATGGATGAAAATTTTGATACAGGTGCAATTCTTGACCAAAGAACAGTTGAAATAACAAAATCTGATACAGGGAAAGAACTGAAAGCCAAAACTGTATTAAAAGCTCGTGGTGCAATATGTGAATTACTAGAAAAATTATCAGAAGATGTAATATTTCCAATTGCTCAAAACGAAGCAAACGCAACATATTACTCAACAGAATTTGATGCTCAAATAACATTCAAAGAAACAGCAGAAAAAACATCTGCTCAAATTCGTTGCATTCACCCTTGGAGTAATACTTATTTCTTTACTAGAAAATATGTTTTTGTGCCAAATCCATATCAAATAACAATTACAGAAAACACAACTCCATATACAGAACCTGCAACAATCGTTGATACAAATGCAAAAAATAAGAGTTTAACAATAGTTACAGGAGATAACAAACTTATACACCTTGCAGGACTAAAATTGTATGGCCCAATAAATAAGTTCTTCACAAGTTTTGCGATAAACAAACTCCAAATCGGAGAAATAGCAGAACCATAGTAGCAGCTAGCCTTCTATTTGGTAAGCCCAAGCAGAATGGTTATGGATACTTTCGATTGATTCACATTCAACCTCAAAAGAATCAACTTTATCATTATTTCTTAATGCCAAAACAACATCTCTTAAAACATCTTCTACAAATTTAGGGTTTTCATAAGCATGTTCTGTAACATATTTTTCGTCTTCTCTTTTTAATAAAGAATAAAGCCCGCAAGATGAAGCATCTTCTACCATTTTAATCAAATCTTCAATCCAAATATGCTCATCTCTATCATAAGAAACCTTAACTGATACAATTGCTCTTTGATTATGCGCACCAAAATCAGAAATTTCTTTTGAACAAGGGCATAAAGTTGTTACAGGAACTTTAACCCCTAACAAAAATGTATATTCTTCATCTTCTTCACCATAATCTTTTAAAATACCTTCAAAAGAACAATCATAACACATCGGTGCAGATATACCTGTTACAGGAGATTTTTTATCAACAAAATATTTAAACTTAAATTTTAAATAAGCAGATTTTGCATCTAATCTCTCAACTAAATCCTGCGCACAACCTTCAATATCTACTCCTAAAAGATTCTTTTCTCGCCAATCATTCAAACATTCAACAAAACGAGACATATGAGTCCCTTTGTAATGAGCTGGAAGTGCTACGCTCATTTTAACTTTCGCATAAACTTCCTGATTTTCTTTGTCTTTTCGCTGTATAACAAGAGGATACTCGATATCTTTTATACCGACTTTCTGTATCTCTACCCCTCTATTGTCTGTTAAATTTTGAATATCTTTCATATTTATAATAATATCATAAAAGAAAATTCATAAATAGGAGCTAACTATGAAAATATTATTACTAAATGGGCCAAATCTTAATATGTTAGGAACTAGAGAGCCTGAAAAATACGGGCAAGTAACTTTAAAAGATATAGAAAATAAAATTACTGAAATGGCATCTGAATATAACATTGAAATAGAAGCCTTCCAATCAAACCACGAAGGAGAAATCATTGATAAAATCCAATCAACCGATGCTGCTGGCATGATTATAAATGCAGGAGGCTACACTCATACAAGTGTTGCAATAAGAGATGCAATATCAGCAAAACAAATCCCAACAGTTGAAGTTCATATGACAAATATCCACGCAAGAGAAGAATTTAGACACACTTCATTAATCTCAGGAGTATCAATTGCTCAAGTTGTAGGATTTAAAGAAAAATCTTATGAATACGCATTACTAGGGCTTATTGAGTATATTAAGAATTGTAAATAAAAAATAAAATATTCTAAAGAATAACCATAATAGTACCGTTAACGATATTGTACGGTACTATTTATTTTTAATTAGGAATTCTTAAAGAAATGGGATTAGCGTCATCACAAGCAAGATTATTAAGTTTAACTGTAAGGCAGCACTCGATAGAAAATCGTGCGCAGTACTTACAGGCTCAAAAACTTCGTCTTTCTAATGAATCAGACGCTGTATATGCAAAATATATTAATGCACTTGATTCCACTAAATTAGAAACAAGATTTTATGATAAAGATGGTAAAGTACATTGGGTAGATGGTAGCTATAACAATTTAACCAAAAATTTAGTAGACGATAAGGCTTCAGGAACAATCTACTATGTTCAAGACATAAATGATGGTCTATTATACCAACCTAAAAATATCTGTGATGCATATAATGCTGCAGGTGGAGATATATTCAAATTCTTTGATAGTCTTGGAGTAAACTATATAAAAAATGCACATACAGAAGAATATATTCAAGCCGAAGAAAAATTAAAGCTTGATATAGCAAATGGTTGGAACGTACCACCATATACTGCGCATTTTAGAGAACAATATACAGAATTAAAATCTAATATTCTAAATCCACCAGAAACAGATACATATAGAGATGCTAACTTTATAAACAGCATAGCTCTTGCTTGTAAAAATTCAAATTCATCAGATATGTATCTTTCAACTAATAATAAGCAATTTACGGAATTAAAAAATTATTTAAACAATTTAAAATCAACAAAATACTATACAGGAGATATGAGAACAATTATAGATTATTGTTTAAATTTCAATATAGCTAGTGTTTTCAATACTCCTGATAATGTTGATACACTTACAGCAGTAAATATAACAGGAGATAAACAATATATCGGATACAGCAAAGCAACTGAACAAGCTAAAAAAACAGAAGAAGCTCAAAAGGTAGATGATCAATTTAAATTATCAATGTTATTGAATGGTGGAGCTTATAAAGTAAATAATGGAGCTTTAACCAATATTTATAGTGATTCTATAAAAACAACATTAAATAATTTCACAAGTACAGAATATGCAACAATGGGTGATGCTTTATTGGTTTTATCACAAAAAATAATGGAAGGAGAACACGACTCATCAAAAGCATCTGCAGAAGGAGATTTAAACGCATTATTAGCAACTCAAGGAGTTGATTATCAAACTGTAGAAACAGCATTATCAAACTATAATAAATACCGAGAAGACCTTGCAGCATTCAATGCACAAAGTCCACAAACTTATACAAAATACTTAAATCAAGTAGATGGCCTATATCATGAAAAACTATTCTATGCGATACAATCAGCAGGAGGCTGTAAAGAAATTAGCGCAGAAAATGCAAAAAGTCCAACTTGGGTGGGAAACATGATTAAAAACGCGCAAGTTGTATTAGGTATTTACGATGAACAAAACAAAGAGATTGATAACGTTACACCATCATCACACGTAGGCATTAGAGAAATATCTAATGATGATGAAATTGCGCAAGCAGATAGTGAATATGAAGCAAGCTTAACTGATATAAACTCTAAAGAAACAAAATATCAAACAGAATTAAATCAATTAGAAGAAGAACGAAGTGCTATCCAAACAGAAATTGAATCATTAAAACAAATTGCAAAAGATAATATTGCAAGTACATTTAAAACGTTTACTTAGTTTTAATAACCTTTTGACACCCTTCATCCTGACTATCTATTTTTCCGTCAAAATCATTATCAATACCATCTGAACAAGACCCTATTGAATAAATGCTTTCTGCAGATACATCATGCGTTAGCCAAAAATTATAAATTTTCCCCCATAAATATTCAAAAAATTTACGATAAAATACTGCTACTTCTCTATTTTTTATAAGAACCAAATTTTCATCATTCTTATAATTTCCGGAATATGAAAAATTCATTGAACCTATTACAACATACTTATCATCAATTATTATTGATTTTGAATGAAGTTTACCTGCGTAATTTTCAGTTTTAACTAATATTCCATTATCCCTCAATATCTGATGTTTAGAAGCCCTACCTCTTGCATTTACAGCATCAACTATTACCTTAACATCAACCCCACGTTTTTTAGTTGATATCAAAGCTGATGCAATATATCTATCTCT
>CALVEW010000166.1 GCA_944326645.1 Candidatus Gastranaerophilales bacterium | reverse complement strand
CAAATCTTCAATGATATAATTAACAAAGTATTCCGAAGGATCTATAAATATACTTTTATCTGCAAACTTAGTTAATACCGGCAATAAATATGGATAATGAGTGCAACCCAAAATAATTTTTTCAGGCTTATTATTCAGCATTGCTTCTAAATCTTGTTTTACAATTTCAACATTTTCCTTATGATTTTGACCTTTACTTTCTACAATATTTACCCAATTATGGCAACTTTGCGGATATATTTGCATTTCTGAATTATATTTCTTTATTTCAGATTCATATACTCCTGATTTAATAGTTGCAGGAGTTGCAAATATGCCAAGTCTTTTTATCGGCAATCTTGATATAATTCGAGCACAACATTGTATTATTGGATATATCTTAAAATCATAATCATTTTTTATTGCTTCGTACGCAGCTGAAGACGAAGTGTTACAAGCTATTACAACACCTTTTACATTTTGCTCGGAAAAAAAATCCATTATAAATCTTGCATATGAAATTAATTCATCTTTTGTTTTATTACCATAAGGCAAATGCTCTGTATCCCCGTAATACAAACAATTTTCATTTGGGAGATGTTTTCTAAATTTAGAATAAACTGTCAATCCGCCAACTCCGGAATCAAAAAAACCAATTGGATTATTTGTGATTGTTAAAGTATTCAATTATACCCTCCGAAATTGCTTCTGCTGTATCACGTTGACGTTTTTTAGTAACAAGTTCTGCCCTTTCTGTATCATTAGAAATAAATCCAATTTCCAATAATACTGCAGGTACAGACGTATGATTTATAACATAAAATTTAGATTTAAACAAACCTCTATTTGGTGTTTTTATAGCTTTTGTCATCTTAGAATGTATTGTATTGGCTAATTCAATACTGTTATCATGATAATAATGAGTTTCGATTCCTTTTGGTTCTGTTCCCATACAAGAATTAACATGAATACTTACAAATAAGTATGGACTTGATGAATTTGTAATATTACATCTTTCTTCTAATGATAAATATACATCATTAGTTCTTGTTAATTTAACTTTAAAACCTTTTCTTTCTAATATACTTTGTACTTGTTTTGCAACATCAAGATTTATATCTTTTTCATTTATACCATCTCTTATTGCACCATAATCAGTACCACCATGTCCGGGATCGATTATTATTACTTTTCCTTTTGGTGTTGTTGATGGAACAACTGCTTCTTTCTTTTGCTTTGGTGTCAAATTAGTCGTTCTTATTCTGAAATTCTTACCGTCACCACTAAAATATGTATTAACCTCATTGTTACTATTTAATGGTAAAGTTAATCGCATTCCGATATTTTTTAATAAGGCTAAATTTAAATCACCATATGGAGTTCCATTAATTGATGATTTAAAAACAGCATCATTATATTGCGCAGCATTGAAAAAATATACGTACAAATTATCAGTATTTCTTTTTATCCCCCAAACAACAGGATTATCAAATGTTAAAGTAAAGTCATCTGTACTTAAATTCTTTTGATATTTATATTTTATAAGATTTGCTTTTGTCTGCGAAAATGTATTTGAAGCTAAATTTGCAGGGTTAACTATAAGCAAGGACTGATTATCAGATGAAAATATCGGGATATATTGTTTTGCATTTTCAGATGTTACAACTATTCTTGTTACATTACTGTCAAAACGACCTATCTTAATTTTATCACCCGATAAATTATTTACATTTAAAGGAATTTCTTTATTATTATAAGACGGATTGATATTACTATTTACTACATCAAAAACCATTCTGGTCGGATTTGTCAAAATAAATGGTTTCTGTATTGTTGGAGAACCGTATCCGCTTATTAAAAAACCTTTATTTTGCGAAGTAACAGTATTAATATAATATTTACTACGCAACTTTATATTATTTGTTAAATCATTGCGTACAAGCTCTTTTATATTATTTGCATTAGATTCACCAAAAGCTTGTTGTATCTGAACCAATTCTTTGGGACTATATTGAACATTTGAACTTATTGCTGGCTTAACTGCAATTGCCTCTGATTGGATAACCAAAGGGTTATAATAATCCTCTGAACTTTTTTCTTTATCTCTATATACATTTTGATAAAATTGAGAGAAATTATCTGATAAATCTTGAGACATTATTACCAATTGATTATTTATATTTCCAATTTTCAATGTATCAAGATTATAATTATCATCAAAATACATAACAACTCTTACAACATTAGGATTAGTGGTAAATTGACTAATTTTAACCTGTTTTATTGCACCTGAGTTGAAATATAAATCTTGTTTTTTAGATACTAAAATTGAAGAATTAATATCAAAATATATTTTATGTTCGTCAGGAATTTTTACAAGTTTTATTCCATTAGTGATACTCGTCTGATAATTACCAATCGTATTAATAAATATTGCAGCAGTCGAAGTATCAATATTTATGCCTTTGATTTTGAAAATTTCTTCAGCATTTACTAATTGAAATAATGACATTACAAATAAAAAAATTATTAATAGAAAATTTTTAATTAATTTCTTTTTGCTCCCCATAAACTTATTATATCAAAAAATATAAAAGATTGACCAAAAATATAAAAAACTATATAATTTGTATTAAAGTAAATTAAAATGCTAATTGTGGGAGGTTTAATGGTAACAAAAGATAGACGTTGGTACGATAACCATTTTGAGACTCAAAAAACTTTATCTCTTTTACAAAAATTATCAGAAGAAGAAAAAGAAACATTATCAGAGTCTTTAATATCAATTGTTAAAGAAATAAAACAATTTCACAGAAATGATTATGAAGATGAAACAAAAGAACCTCCATTAAGTTTAGGTATTGATAGAGTAATCGGCCTGTACCAGTCTTCAAACGGAAGAAGGTGGTATGATAAATCAGATAGCTTAGGATTTGCGCTTAAAGCAATGTCAACCTTGCCAGAATCCGATTTTAGGAATATAATGGATGGACTATCAGTTACATTATCATCAAGACAATAAAATAATCTAATAAAGGTAAATGAATAATGGCAGATTACAATAATTTAATGAATTTAGCAAAAGAAGCATCAAAAAATGCATATTGCAAATACTCAAATTTTAAAGTTGGAGCTTGCGTTTTAACCACATCAGGAAGAACTTTTAAAGGATGCAACTTTGAAAACTCAAGTTATGGTTTAGCAATTTGCGCTGAAAGATGTGCTGTAGGAGCAGCTATTGTTAACGGAGAAACATCAATAAAAGCAGTTGCAATTTATTCTCCTAATACTGATAATTGCTACCCTTGTGGAGCTTGCAGACAAGTTCTTAATGAGTTTAAAGATGGAGATATTGATGTTATTACAGAAGAAAATGGTGAATTAAAGGTAACAAAATTATCTTATTTATTACCGGAAAGTTTTTCTTTATAAAATGTATATATTTGAATGTATTTGGAAATTATTTCGTAAAAAAGAGGTTGAACCCGAAGAATTTAACTATGACCCCCTTAATCAACCATTAATAGATGACTATGAAAGATGTAATCACGAATTCATGCCTGTAGATAGCACCAGAGAAACTTTGGCTTGTATTAAGTGCGGTTTTATAGTAAAACGAAATAATATGAATGAGGTTAATTATGGTTCAGATTCTTAATGATATATATGATGACTTAAAACAAGCATCTGTTACAAATATATTAATGTTTTTATTATTTTCAATTTTACTTACTTTGATTATTTCTTCTCAGAATTTCTTTTTTCAAAGAATTATTGAAAATGGTATAAGCAAAAAAGATATTATTGCTGAAAAAACAATTACAGTAATTGATACAAAACGTACAGAACAACATAAAAAAGATGTTGCGATGAATATTGAACCAATACTTATTCCCGCAGAAGATGATTTTATTAAAGTAAATTTAGATACACTTGAAAATTCAATTGTCCAAATACGACATAAAAAAGTTGAGCCATCAATAAAAAGAGCTGAATTAGGAATGTTATTTGATATTGCAGCTCAATATAAAAAAGATTATTTTGCTGCTTAAAATTTAAGCAGATA
>CALVEW010000165.1 GCA_944326645.1 Candidatus Gastranaerophilales bacterium | reverse complement strand
TTTCATATATAGCAAGGGAGTTTTTAAATGAACGAAAATTATTTTCCTCAAGAATTAGAAAAAAGATGGCAAAAGTATTATGAAGAAAACGATGTTTTCAAAACTTATGATGATGTAGATAAACCTAAATACTTTGCACTATCAATGTTCCCATATCCATCAGGGAAACTACACATGGGACATGTTAGAAACTATACAATAACAGACGTTATTGCAAGATACAAAAAACTAAACGGATTTAATGTACTTCATCCAATAGGTTGGGATAGCTTTGGTCTGCCTGCAGAAAACGCAGCTATGCAACACGGAGCAAATCCTGCTGTTTGGACTGATGAAAATATAGCCTATATGACAGGTCAATTGAAAAGGCTTGGAATATCATACGATTGGGACAGAGAAGTAACTACTTGTAAAGAAGATTACTACAGATGGACTCAATGGATATTCTTACAATTATATAAAAAAGGACTTGCATATAAAAAAGAAGCTGCTGTAAACTGGTGCGAAAAATGTGGAACAGTTTTAGCAAACGAACAAGTTATTGACGGTAAATGTTGGAGATGTGATAGCGTTGTTGAAAAGAAATATCTTTCTCAATGGTTCTTCAAAATTACTGAATATGCAGAAGATCTTTTAAAAGATTTAGACAAATTAACAGGTTGGGGCGATAACGTTAAAACAATGCAATCTAATTGGATTGGAAAATCTGAAGGTGCAATTTTAAAATTTAAAGTAATTGATGCACCATCAGGTGAAGATATGGAAATCCCTGTTTATACAACAAGACCTGACACAGTTCACGGTATTACATATCTTGTTGTAGCTCCTGAATACAAAGATATTGAAAAATTAACAACAGAAGAAAATAAACAAGCAGTTGAAGAATATAGAGCAAATGCTCGTAGATTAACCGAAATTGAACGTCTATCAACAGATCGAGTTAAAACAGGTGTTCCATTAGGAACTCATTGTATTAACCCATTCACAGGAGAGACATTCCCACTATGGACTGCTGATTATGCTCTTGTTGAATACGGAACAGGTGCTGTAATGGCTGTTCCTACTCACGATACAAGAGATTATGATTTTGCTAAAAAATATAATCTTCCAATGAAGGTTGTTATCCAAAATCCAGAAAATCCAAGTGATTGTTCAGAAGCTGCATACACAGATGAAGGAATTCTTGTAAATTCAAACGAATTTAACGGAATGAAAAACACAGAAGCTAAAAAAGCAATTACACAAAAAGCAGTAGATAATGGATACGGAGAATTCAAAACTCAATATAGACTTCGTGATTGGCTAATCTCTCGTCAAAGATATTGGGGAGCACCAATTCCTGTTGTATATTGCGATAAATGTGGAATTCAACCGGTACCCGAAGATCAATTACCTGTAAGATTACCGGAAGATGTTGATTTCTCTGTTGTTGGTAAATCACCGATTACAACATCTCCTACATTCAAAGATACTGTTTGTCCTGTATGTGGAGGTCATGCCGTTAGAGAAACTGATACAATGGATACATTCGTATGCTCTAGCTGGTATTATCTAAGATATGCAGATCCACATAACAAAGATTTACCATTCTCAAAAGAATTAGTAAATAAATGGTTACCAGTTGATCAATATGTAGGTGGTATTGAACATGCTATTCTTCACTTACTATATTCAAGATTCTTTACTAAAGCTCTTAGAGATTTAGGACTATTGGATTTTGATGAACCATTCAGCAACCTACTTACTCAAGGTATGGTTCTTAAAGACGGTTCTAAAATGTCTAAATCTAAAGGTAATACAGTTGATCCTGACGAAATCTTTGAAAACTATGGAGCTGATACTGCAAGACTATTTATTCTTTCAGATTCACCTCCTGCAAGAGATTTTGACTGGTCTGATGCAGGTGTAGAAGGATGTTATAAATTCTTGAACAGAGTTTGGAAACTATTCTCTAATAATCAAGAATATATTTCACTTGATTATAAACTTCCTGAAAAATTATCTAAAGAAAATGATGATTTAGTAAGAGTAGTTCATATGGCAATCAAATCAGTATCTAACGATATTTCAAATGATTTCCAATTCAATACAGTTATTTCAAGATATAGAGAATTAACTAATGCTATATACGATTGGAGAAATAATAAATCTGAATTAAATGATGAAGATAAAGCAGTTTTAAGCTTTGCTTCAACATCATTAATAAAACTTATGTCTCCTGTTACAGTATTTATGGCAGACGAAATATGGAAAGAATTAGGTTCTAAAACATCTATACACGATGAAAAATGGTGCGAATATGATGAAAGCTTAGCAAAAGCTAGCTCAATTACTTTAGTTGTTCAAATCAACGGTAAAGTAAAAGACAAAATAGAAGCAGATGCAGGGGTAAATGATGATGAATTGAAATCAATTGCATTATCTAGCCAAAAGGTTAAAGACCTAATAGAAGGCAAAACAATTGTTAAAACAATTGTCGTTCCGAAAAAACTAGTTAACATCGTTGTTAAATAAATATATTAAAGCCGGATTTAACAATCCGGCTTTTTAATTATATATTTTTAAATTTTTCTACGGTTTCATAACCATCATATATGTTTTTGATAATTTTTAAACCTTCATCAATTTGGCTTGGTTTAATAAATGCTTTTAAATTCCCAGATCCTAACATTTGTTCATCTTGTTTTTCATTGTCTATCCTTTTAACAAATCTATCATTAGGATCAATCATAATTGGTCTCTGTTCTTGTTGAGAAGTTCTTTCAAATCTATCGTCTTGACTAGCTACTGCGAATTGAACAGGCTGTCTATTATACAAAACAATTGGTGGAACATTATTAGTTTTATCCACATTCCTAGAATACGAACCTAAATTAAAATTATTTACACCATCCACCATAACTAATCTCCTTACTATTATATAAAGAGATTCTTCTATAAGAAATTGACTAGAATGTAGAAATTATTACGAAATCTTATAAAAAAGCTAGATTATAAAATCTAGCTTTTATTTATGATTCAATATCTTTATCTTTAGTAAGTCTTTCTCGATAACCATCTAATGTGTCATATATTTCTAAACCGGTCCAAATTCTCTTACCCCATTTTAAAGCTTCTTCTCCAAAGTTTTTTACAGCTTTAGGATTAAACTTAGCACCTATATTTCCATAAGAATTACCCAATAATTGTTTTGGCTCTTCATTCTCATCAGATGATAAAATAACTTTATCATTCAAATCTAACATAAGTGGCTTATCTTCAGGAGTTTGTTTAGCAAAACCATCTTTGGGAGATGCCATAACAAACTGTTTAGGTCTGTTATATAAAACTATCGGCGGAACATTATCTGTATCTTTGTCTTTAAATTTTGAATTAGATGCCAAACTAAAATTATTTACACCTTCTACCATAGCCAAACTCCTTTCACACTTGCTTTAAAACACAACATAAATATTAATTGCTAAAAATCTTTTTTTTATTACATTATATTTCTATTTTTATTGAATTAATATATAAATAATATGTAAATATTTGTAAAAAATAGCAGTAAAAAACTTGAAAAGTGTTAAAAAAAGTTATTAAATGGGAACATAATAGTATAGAAGTGTTAGGAGAGTTAGTATGTATTTTTATATTAAACCAATAAATAACAATACATATTATAATAGAGAATCTCTTGAAGTTATCAAAAATCTTCAATCACTAGGTGTTGGCGCAACAGGAAGATTAGCAACAGATAGACAAAATCTTCAGATTGCAGAATACCAAAAACTTAAACAAACTCTAGGACCTAGCACAGAACAAAGAATTCAAAATGCGGAGACTCCATTTAGTGCAATGATGAGTCAACAACCGGTTGATAATGTAGAACCAGTTCAAGCAATTGGGACAAATAACCAACAAGAAATATCACAAGCAGTTGAGCAAAAAACAGGCGCTACTCAACTTGGTGAATTAAACAAATATATGCTTGGAATCGCTGCTTAGGATTTTGTTTTTTATTATTTATTAATTTTGGAATAAAAAAGTAGACCCACGTTAATGGATCT
>CALVEW010000164.1 GCA_944326645.1 Candidatus Gastranaerophilales bacterium | reverse complement strand
CAATGGATATTTATATTTTGAATCATATATTAAAGATTTGAATGGAAATGAAATTTCAATTGCAAATCCTAAAAAACATAGATTCCTACAAAGACGTAAATTTACACGTATAAAATTCTTAGAAAATCTTAAATTAGAACATGAAGGAACAATTCATGATGTTAGAACATTAGATTTATCTGCCGGTGGGATGAAAATTAAAACCAACGATAATATTAATATTGAATATGAATATAATGTAACAATTCAATTAAATGATGAGATAGAAGTTCATTGTAAGTATCAACTTATTAGAGTTGAAAAATGTGATGATGGAACTTATACTATATCAGGCAGATTTACTCATCTAAGTAATGTTGATAAAATGTCATTAGTTCATTTTTGTATGAAAAAAAGTATGGAAAATGATAATAAATAATGGGGAAAAAAGTTTACAACGATAAATTTTATAAAAAAAGTAGATATTTTAGGAGATTTTTTTGCCTATTTTTTACTTGTACTATGGTATTATTAATAGGCATTATTATCCTAATTAAACACGCTGCTATAGATTATTATTCTGTTAGCGATATTTTAAGACATATATTTCCGGGGGTTTTATTTTTAGGAACTTTAGGTTGGCTTGCAGGATTAATATTAGATAATCCAAAGAAAAAATTAGTTATTGATTATAAAGATTTAATCTATGAAGAATTAATCCGTGCAAATGCAAAAATTTCTCCTGAAGAATTGGAACAAAAGCTTAAAATTGTTTCAAAAACTCCTGAAAATCCTGAAGAAGAAACTGAAAACTTTGCTTTTGAAGATGCAGATTTTGATTTAGGGGAGTCAAAGCTTGATTTATAGGTATGGGATTTGATAAATTAATTAAAACAAAATTTAATACAAATTTATTTACAACACCTTCTCACTCTCAGAGATTTTGTATATTTAATAAATTTCGACATTTTTATTCGTATGACATTTCTGAAACCGATACTCATAATCCCGAAGAAATGTTAGAAGAAGCTGAAAGATTTGCAGCTAATGTATATAAAACTAAACAAACAAAATTTCTTACAAATGGTTCAACATCAGGAATTTTAGCTTCAGTAATATCTGTTGTATCAGGTTGTTGCGATAATATTCTATTGTGGTCAAATGCTCATAAATGCCACTTAAATGCTGTTAAATTAGCAGGGGCTAATCCTATTTTTTATAATTTAGAAAATAATAAGGATTTTGGAGTCCCTAGAGGTTTAAAATCTGAAGATATAGAACCATATTTCAAAAACTTTAAAATTAAAGCTGTAATTGTAACTTCTCCTAGTTATGAAGGATACGTTTCTGATATAAAAGGAATCAAAGAACTTTGTAATAATTATGGAGCATATTTGATTGTAGATGAAGCTCATGGTGCTTTGTATCCGTTTTCTGATAAATTACCTGAATCTGCGATTAAATATGCTGATTTTGTAGTCCAATCATTACATAAAACAGCAGGGGGATTAAACCCTACAGCATTATTGCATGTTAATTGTGATATTGATTTGAAGCTTGATATGATTTCGACAACATCACCATCATATCCATTATTGCTAACAATAGAGAAAAATATAAAATATCTAAATTCTTCAAGAGGAAAAAAAGAATTATCAAAATTGATTAATAATATAATAGAGTTGCGTGAATCTTTAACTGAGTATGATTTTGGAGGAGATGATATTACAAAACTTTTGATAAAAAAAGAAGGTCTTTCAGGGTTTGATTTATCTGAAAAATTATATACTTTTAATATTGAAGATGAAAAAACAAATGAGTTATCAACTCTACTTCTAACAGGTATTGGAACTAAAAAAGAGAAGCTTGATAAACTCAAGCTTGCTCTTAAACGAATATAATTTATTAGATATTTCTAATATTCTAAATTCATATGAGAGAATTGAACAATCTTATTTTTACCACGTTTTTTAGCATTATACAATGCGTGTTCTGCATATCTAATAAGAGTATTTGCATCTTCTGCAACTTCTTCCATACAAGGGAATGTTGAAATACCACCTGAAATAGTTATTTGATGTCTTTCTTCTTCACCTGCTGGAATAAACTCAAATTTTTCAACTTCTCTTCTAAATCTTTGACCAAAGATAAACGCATTATCTTCAACAGTATTAGGAAGAATTATTAAAAATTCTTCATCACCATATCTTGTAACAATATCTTCTTTACGAGCAGCCTCTGCTAACATTCCTGCTATTTTGGTAAGAAGAATATCACCCCATTCATAACCATACATATCATTTACAACTTTGAAATAATCCAAATCAAATAAAATACAAGAAAGTTTTGTACCATAACGTTTAGCTCTTGATATTTCAGCCTCTAGTTGTTCTTGTAAATACTTTCTATTGTGTAAACCTGTTAATTCATCAGTCGTACTTACTTCATTCATTCGATTTTTATAATAACTGATTTTTAACAATGCTTTTACACGAGTTTCAAGTTCTTTTTTATCAACCGGTTCTTTTATAAAGTCATATCCTTCGGCTCTAACAATAGTATTCTCAGGAATGGCACCAATAAATAAAATTGGACAAGTAAATTTTGTTGTCATTAAAATATTGTTTAAGTTATAAACATTTTCAGGAATTATAAGAGATGGATTAAGAGTTGCAAAATCTCTCATTGTTTCCGGAGATTCTACCCTAACATCAACATCATCTATATCCATAAGTAAATCTTTTATTTTGCTTTCTTTTGTTTCGCTGTAAATAATTATATTTGTCATAAAACGCCCTCTTTTCGGGTTGATTATATCATAATAATTTAAGTTATACAAGATTATTATAGTTGTAGTTTATTTTAAATATGAATTGTATTATATATTAGTATGGACTAATAGTGAAAGGATTACTTTAATGACAACAAAAGAATATGAATTAAATCTTTCAATGGAAGAACTTGAAAAACGTACGCATAAAGACTATTTAACTACTAAAAAAATGTTGGATGAAAATGCCGAAGAATATACTTCATTAGCAAATGGAGATAAGGAAGCCTTAAAATATTTAGTAAAAGCTGGGGATATTTTAGAAAAAATTAACAAACAACTTGATAGTTGTCATAACTTACCATTTGAAGAATTTTTAAATCAAGAAATAAAAAATGGTAATAAACAAGCAGAATTAACTAAAGTTCTTTATGATGCTCAAAAAGGATTATGTGCAATAGATAGAGAATCAAATATCATAGAACTAGCTAAAGATGTTCATGAAATGCCGGGTAAAGGTATTTATCCTGAGGATTTATCTGTTGAAGAATTCCACAATATTTTAATAAAAATGTTAAATGAAGGAAAAATTGAAGAAGTAAAAACAATATTAAATCAACGCTCTGTAGTAGAAAGAGTTGGAGATGAATTAAAAGCTACCGATTATATTGATAAGTTTAAGGATGATTTCTCTTTAATGGCAGATTATATTGAAAAAGCAAGTAAAGTTTCTACTAATTCTGATTTTAATGAGTATTTACAACTTCAAGCTAAAGCATTAAGAACAGCAGATCCAATGTTAGATGCTTATGCAGATAAAAAATGGGCAACACTTCAGGATACCCCATTAGAATTTACAATAACAAGAGAAAATTATTCAGATGAAATGACTGAAACTGTTATTGAAAACGAAGAATTAAAATTAATGTTAGATAAATATAGTATCACTCCTGTCGCTAAAGATTTTCTTGGTGGAAGGGTTGGTATTATTAATAAAAAAGGTACAGAAGCTATCTTAAAAGTTAAAGAGTTTTTACCTGTTATGGCAAAAAATATGCCATTTAATGATGAATATGTTCAAAACATATCTGCTGATAAAGAATCCAAACAAACTATGGTTGATGCTGATTTGGTAATGGTATCAGGAGATGTTGGTGCATTTAGAGCAGGGATTACGTTAGCTGAAAACTTACCAAATGATGATAAATTATCAATATCTATTGGCGGGGGAAGGCGTAATGTTTATCATCGTCAAATTAGATTAATAACAAGTGAAGATGCTAAGAAGAAAATGCAAGAAAGACTTGATGCAATTTTAAACAAAGAAC
>CALVEW010000163.1 GCA_944326645.1 Candidatus Gastranaerophilales bacterium | reverse complement strand
AAAAGAATCTTTTATGATAAAACTGGTAAGAAAATAGACCAAAATGTTTTCTTGGAAGCTGAAAATGCTTTTATCAATAAAGAAGGT
Organism: Candidatus Gastranaerophilales bacterium; assembly: GCA_944326645.1. Lineage (GTDB taxonomy): Bacteria > Cyanobacteriota > Vampirovibrionia > Gastranaerophilales > Gastranaerophilaceae > UMGS1585. Next base: position 4,011 of record CALVEW010000163.1, on the reverse strand, counting down.
AAAATTCAAAAAAATCCTGCAGAAAAGCCTAAAACACAAGGAAACACCTCAAAAGATACAAAATCAATAAATATTAAAACAGCAGAAAATATTATAAACCAATTAAAAAAAGCAACAGATGGTTGGAACGATGATGATGAGATTAAATCAACAATCGCACAAATAAAAAATCCTGAAGTTTTAAAAGAAGTTGAGAAAAAACTTGCTTCTATGGGATATAAATCAGATGATATGTATTCATCATTAGAGAAGTTTTTATACAAAGAATTAGGTGATAGTAGTACATTTGATAATTCATTCGAGTATTTAGAACAAACTGTTCAAACTTGGATTCAAAGCGGTGTATTAAAAGGGGATGAAGCAATCAATGCCCAAGCAAGATTAGCTGCAAGAATTATTAGAGATGGTGGCGATGGAATGGGGACAGATTGTGATGAAATCAAAAGAGGTATTCATTTAATAAAATCTCCAAAACAAACAGGTAATATTGCACAAGATGAATCAAGTGCAAAAGCTGTATTACAAAAAGTTGAACAAATAATAAAAAATGCACATGGAGAATCCTTAGAAGAATATTTAGATGGAGAGATGTGGGATAGTGAGGTTAAATATTTAAAAGGTATTATGGCACAAAATAGTGCTATTCAAGATAAAACAAAACAACAAGCAGTAGCTGATTTAATAAAAGAAGCTGTAGCAGGTGCAGGAACAAATGTTGAAGAATTAAAACAAGCACTAAAAGGTATTACATCCGAAAAAGATAGAAAAGCTATAAATGCAATACTGGTAAAATATTGCGAAAATAAAGGTATAAAAGGTCAAATTCAAGGTCAACATGCATTACAAGCAATAATGTATGATGAATTGGATGGATTTGCAGGTATTGGAACAAACCACGAGGAAATAAGAAAATTCAATGAGATGCTAATTTCTCAAGGTGCGTATAGTAATGATGAAGCTGTTACTCTAAGAGCAGAGCAAGCAGCATTACAAATCCTTGAAGGAGATATGGATAATATCAAGGATGCTTTAGAAAATATTAACGATAAAGCTGTTTTAAAGGCTCTAAATTCTATTTTAACAACAAAAGGTTATAAGAATATTGATGATTACTTAGCCAAAGCAGGTAAATCTCAAGAAGAGAAGGATATAGCTAATTCAATTTTAGCTAAGAAAAATATGTTAAATAATAAACAAGCAGCAGAAGTTGCAGCAAGATTATTATTGAATGATGATTTTGATACACAAGCTAATGGTGTTAGAGCAATAACAAATTCAGAAGTTGCAAAGTTGGTTGATGAAGAGTTAAAAAAATCAAATACAACTTTAGCAAAAGTTATGGAAACATTTAATAAAGAAAAAGATGAATATAAATTCAAGGCAACATTATATAATTCATCATTGGGAATATTAAATGAATATATTTCAAATCAGTATGAAGAGAATACAGATATAAGTGACAATTTATATGTAGAATCAGAAGCAGCACAAAGTATATCAGAGGAAGATAAAGTAAAATATAATGCAGTTATAGAGAAATTAGAAGCTGATTTAAATAAGTTGAAAGAAGATTATCAAGAAGCGCTTGACGTACAAGGAGCTGTTTCTACAGGAGTAGACTATATTGCAGCATCATTCAATTTAGGAACAAATAGAAAAGATATAGAAGCTAGAATATCTGAAGAAGAAGAATCTTTAAGATTATATAAACTAGCATCAGAAGGTAAATTGAGTAAAATAGTTGATGGTAAGACTATTCCCGTAAGTTTTGAAGAAATATTCAAGGAACGCCAATCTAATACAGAATATAAAACAAAAGAAGTAGATACCGTAACTAAGCAAGCTGAAAGAATGGTTGCTATGAATATGGCTAAAGATATCATAAGTACATCTTGGTCAGAATTAAATAATGGATTAAAAACAAAAGAAGAAAATGCACTAACAGTTGCTGTTTATAATGGAATTGAAGCATTAAGTAAACTTAATCCTGAAATTACATTGGAAAAAATGGGTTTATCATTTGATGGAACAAATATTGTTGATGCATCAGGGAATAAACTCAGCATAGAAAAATTAACAGAAATTGCAAATAGCTTAAAACAAGACTATTCAAATATAAGCAAAGAAGTATTTAATAAAAACATTTCTGCAGATGCTAATAATGACGATGTTCTTGAGACACTAAATGATGGCTATGATTCCCAATTAGAAAGCTTTAAAGAAGAATATAAAAAAGCATTTGGTAAAGAACCAACAGACGAAATGCTGGCGGATTATCTAACAACTGTAAATACAGGTGTAATGGTAGTTAATATTGGAGCCGCAATAGGAGCAACAATATTAACCGCCGGTTATGGCTCATTAGCAATATTTGGAGCTGTTGGAGCTACCTCAGCAGGATTAAATATGTTGGAGCATTCAACAGATGCTAACGGTTTAACAAGAGATGAACTAGCTCAAGATATGGAACAAGCTATTTGGGACGGTGCATTGGGTTCTGTTGGTGTTAAAGTTGGTCAAATTGCAGAAAAATTTGCTGTTAATGCAGAAGTATTATTGAAGAATAAACAGTTTGTCCAAAATACATTAGGCAAAGTTATGAACCTTAATAGCCACCAAGCAAATAGAATAAGCTATTGGGTAACTAGAGTAGAAGCAGCAGGTGGAGAAATTTCAAGTGATGCATTACAAGCATTAGCACAACAATACTGTATGAATGGAGAAATTGACGAAGCAGGATTTGTAAAATCAATGTTAATGTCAATAGGATTCAATACAGTTGGTCACTTAAAAAGTGGTATTTCATCTACACCAACAAAAGGAACAATTAAAGATTTAGGCAATGAAATCAAAACAGATTTAGTAACAGATGTAAAACAATCACAAAGCCTACTAGAAGGAAAACCTTTAACTGCTGAAGCATTGAAAGCTAAGGCAGAAACAGCTGAACGCAGTTATGATATGCAAAAAGTTGGAGAAACAAATGTATCAGAAGAATTCAGACAAGGTATTAGCCAAGTTGAAGATGCTGTTAAATTTCAATTAGGCAATACAATTGGTGAAATGCTTGATGCTAATCCTTGGTTTGGTCAATTTAAAGACCAATTAAAAGGATTGGAAGATTATATAATTGTTTCATTAGATGATGCCACAAAAACCGCAAGAGGTTCTCACAATGTATCTAAGAAAACAGGCAGACAAATTGCATTAAATATAGATGCTTTAAAAAACAATGAAGAAGCATTTGTAAATACATTAATGCATGAAGCAGAACATGCAAGACAACATAAGCAATATACAACATTACAATTCAAAAAGGATAAAACAGCTGAAGATTTAAAGTATATTGAAGCATACAAAGCTATGGATAAGGCAAATAAAGCCCGTCAAGAATTTTATAAAGCACATAGCAAAGAAATTAATCAATTTGTAGATGATATTCAAGGTAAATCACCTGAAGAAATCATTGAAATCATAAGTAAATATGACGATTCACAACAAGAAATTTGTCAAAAATACATGAAATTGTATAATGAATATAAAAACTCAGCATTAGAAGTTGAAGCACGAGAAGCTGGTATAGAAGCAGTAAAAACATATAATAAGAATAAAGAGGTAACTAATGGACAAGAAGATAGAGGATCTAACCCAGTTCGCGAAGACAATACAGAAGGAGATAGCGACAGGTCTGTGGGATCAGACACACGGAACGAATCTGTTGAACAAGGACCAAAAGGAACAGAAGGACCAGAAGGAACAAAAGAAACAAAAGTAGAAACAAAAACAGATAATTTTAGTGAAAAAGAAAGAAAGCCAGAAGATCAATTTTTAGTTGTAAATAATAATAAAAATTATTTTGGATTTATAAGAAATAAAAATGCAATAACTGATATAAAAAATCTAAGTGAAAATGATATTGTTATTGATGGAACATTCAATGGATATGGAACAATTTTTGGAAGTAGAAATATTCAAATGCGTTCAGAAACAGATTACACCATTCCATATAAT
>CALVEW010000162.1 GCA_944326645.1 Candidatus Gastranaerophilales bacterium | reverse complement strand
AAAATCTTCTTATTTGTACTATACTAGATATGTTAATAAAACAAATAAGGAGCGAGATTAATGATAGATAAAACAGCAATAATTGATCCTTCAGCACAAATCGCAGAAGATGCAATTATAGGGCCTAATGTTGTTATTGGTAAAAATGTAAAAATTGGTTCAAAAACAAGAGTAATCGCTAATGCATATATTGAATATGCAGAAATTGGTGAAGGTTGTACAATATCTCCTTTTGCAACAATTGGTTCTGAACCTCAAGATTTAGGTTACAAAGGTGAAGAAACTAAGGTTATTATTGGTGATGGCACTATCATTAAAGAAAATGTTACTATTCATAGAGGAGCTGCTTGTGGTGATTTCACAACAAGAGTTGGAAAAAAATGCTTACTAATGGTTGGATCTCACGTTGCTCACAACTGTGTCTTAGAAGATGAAGTTATCTTAGCTAACTTAGTTACACTTGGTGGTCACGTTCATGTTGGTTTTGGTGCTTTTGTCGGTGGTATGAGTGTATTCCATCAAAATATTAGAATCGGGAAAATGGCAATTATTAGCGGATTTTCTGCTGCTCGCCAAGACATATTACCATACTCTAAAGGCGAAGGAAGACCTCCTGTTCCGCGTGGACTTAATGTTGTAGCAATGAAACGTAGAGGAATACCTCAAGAAGAAAGAACTGTGGCTAATGAAGCATTTAAACTTCTTATATCTGAAGAGTATAATACATCTCAAGCAATTGAAAAAATCAGAAAAGAATTACCATCAAACCAAATTGTTGATGAAATGATTGAGTTTATACAAACATCCAAAAGAGGTGTTACACTTAAAACTCATAAATCAGGTTATCAATCATTAGAAGATTAATAAAAAAAATGGTTCTTATAAAGAACCATTTTTTTTTACCAAGTTTTAATTTCTTTTTCTACTAATTCAGGAATTATTGTTTTATTTATGTTCTCTAACCATTTCTTTTGATTATCAGGAAGAACAGCTTTAAGCTTGATTGCTTCTTCTTCATTATTTAGGGGATATTTATGAGCAAATTGTATTGCTACTATACCTTTTTGAGCAATTGGTTTTTCAGCTTTAAATATATTCTGTTCCAAATATCTATGTTTTTCATCCCCACCAATTAATATAAAATTCGCAATCGCAATATCATCCTTATCATTATACATTAATTGAGTATCTAAAGGTGTTTGCTTACTTGCGGCATTTGCCAAGGCTTTAGCATATTCCAAAGGTTTATTATATGATTTTATGTAATATACACCTATTAAATCAGTCCAATTATCACCATTTTCATTTCCTTTAAAATATTCATTCATATAAGACTTAGTTTCTTTTGAATATGAACTATATTTTAAAGTATATATTGTTCCATTAAATTTAATCGTAGGCTGTTTTGTTTGTGCAAAAACATTGCATCCTAGAAATAAAACAATTAGACTTATTAATATTTTTTTCATAATTAATCCTTATACCATTTTATATCTCTTGTATAATACATAATTGCAATAATTGCAACAAATAAACCAAGACTACCTATTAATAGAGCAAAATCTTGTAAATTTAATACAGTATACAAATATATGTATAATAATGCTAGGATTCCAGAAATAGTTCGTGCCATAATTTTATCTTTATCTGTTAAAACAAAGTAAGTATACCCCCCAATTACAGATATAGTCATTACAGTTGCAATGAAATAAGCTAGTCCAAAATGAATAAATTCAGACATTGATAAAAGCAACATGTAAAATATAATCATTGAAAAACCAATTAAAGTATATTGGAATGGATGTATTTGTTTTATTTTTGATGCCATTTCAAATAAGAAAAATGCAAGGAATGTCAACGCAATGAATAAGAATCCATATTTAATACATCTTACAGTCATTCTATAACTATCAATAGGAGTTAAAAACATAATATCGCAAGAATTATTCATATCTTGAACTTCTGCTATATTCCAAGTTGCCTTATAGCCATTTTTATTTATACCTTTTTCAGACGGGAAAAAATCTCCTTCAAAACTTGTATTTTTCCAATTACCTTCTACACTAATATTGTTGTTGATTCCACCAACTTTAAAACTGATACCACATATTCCTCTTAATGTATATTGAGTTTTGAATGGTATTATTTTAGGAGCATTTGTTAAATTGATAATTCCAGACCTATTACCATTTAATGATTTTGTTCTTTTTCCTATAAATCCTCGGATATCAGAAACATTTAGAACTAATGTTGCATTTTCTTTAATGTTTCCTGGATTAATAAATGAACCATTTGCATCCACATCTATAGTATAAACAGGAATTTTAAAAATACCTTTATTTCGATATTCAGTTTTGATTTTTGATTGAATATTGTAATCATATAGTTTTAGTGTTTCACCATTTTTTAAGCGCAATTCTGGAGCCATAATTGTTTGTTGATGTCCCCAGGACATCGCAACTTTTCCAATAGCTTCATTTTTGAAATTTTCGCGTTCTTTTATTGTATTTTCTACACAAAATAAAGGTATTAGTAATAATAATAAAAACAATATTATAATAAATAGCTTTTTCCCAATAGGATTTGTTTCTTCAGTAAATTTCTCAATAAATTCATTATTTTCTTCCATAATTAATTCCTTTCTTAAAAATGTTTAGTTTATTATAGCCATCCGGCTAACAATTGTCAATAAGTTTAATATATTTACATTCAAACTAAACATTTTTGTAAAGAGATATTAATTTGGCTCTTTTTATACCCCTTCACCCCTCTTCTTGCATTACTCTTTGAGAAATTTTAAATACAGGTAAATCATTTCCAGCTTTTATATCTTTAGGGTTTGGATTTTTCACCCATAAATCAACAGAATCTTCATTAATATATTGTTTTGAATTTTCTGCAATTATGTATTTTACAACATCTTTTGGCTTATCTTTATAACCCTTTATATCAGCAAAATCAAGAACTTTCATAAAGTTGTTTTTCATTACATAGAAAGCATTTTCAACTCCGCCTGTTTTATTCAAAATCTTTGTTTCATTTGGATTAATTGGAAATCCGTTTTGTTTTTTTACTTCTATATCTTCATCTATTAAATCTTGATTTCTTAACTTTTTAATATTTTCTTCACCAATATCATCTTTAATTTTTTCTAAATTATCTTTTGTAATCTTATATCCTGTAAAATAGTTTGTAACATTTACGGATTCTAATCGATAAGATGTTCTAAAATTAACATCAGCATTACAACCTTGATGATCTAATTTCATATCAAGATTTTTAGGTACAACTCCATTTTGGAATAAAAGTACATCTCTTATTGTTAGAGGTTTTGTTTTATCTTTTCTTTTTTCACTTAAATAATACAAATCATATTTAAGAACATTTACTGTTCCTTTTACATCTGCGAAGGCATCATGGGCATCATCTAAGTTTTTACAGAATAAAAACTTGTATTGTTCTGACAATCTTTTTCTTGCACCTAGATATGGATGAATTCTTTGTTGCAATATAAATGGATCAATAACTTTGTATGCTCGTTTAGGTTTAAGTTGTTCATCTGAATATTCATTATGCTCATTAATTGCGTTGTTTAACATTTTTATATCAAATTTTGAATTATAAGCAACAATAATACCATTTTTCTTATTTAGATAATTATTTACAAATGGTTTTAAAACTTGTTCCATAACAGGTGCATCTTTCAAGTCTTCATCATAGATTCCGTGGACAGCCGATGCTCCTTCAGGGATATGCATTTTAGGATTAATTAATTGACTATATCCACTATCTTTTACAACTTCACCATTTTTTACTTGAATTGCACCCATTTGTATTATTTTATCTAACGGTTTTGAATAATCATCTGTATTAGTACCTGTTGTTTCTGTATCAAAAACAACACAATCAAGAATTAATTTCCCATTATTATCTGTAATTGGAACGTCTAATGATTTATGCTTGGACATATTCATTAATTCTTTTAAGTTTGTTGCAAAAGAAATATCATCAGTCGGCTTTTTTTTTTTTTTTTTTGCAGGTGGTTCTTTTACTTCTCTTGAATCTATTGAGTGTGAAGTTGCTAACGGTTTAGTTTCTTTATATTTATTTTTTCTTTT
>CALVEW010000161.1 GCA_944326645.1 Candidatus Gastranaerophilales bacterium | reverse complement strand
TAATTTTGCTGTTGACATAATAGAAGAAACTATATCTTCAAATTTCTGGTATTTACTTATTGTATTTATATACTTAACAAAATAGTCATAAACCTGATTATCCAAAGAAATAACTCGACTAAACTTTGATGATAAATATGCTTTGAAAAATGAAACAAATATTTCTTCTTTATAATTAAATAAATAGTATAATTCATTAACTAAGTCACCCTGATCAAAATCAAGTAAGTAAGATTTAATTAATAATATTTGCTTTAAAGGACGCAAATCCCTATTTGATAGATAAAAGACATCTCTTTCTTCTAAATCATCAATATAAACAATATTAGCTTTTAAAGAATCAATCATTTCAAAAAAAGTAACTATGTCTAAATCTGAATTTTTAATATAATCAATAAATAAAGATAATGTCCTATAAATTTCTGTTTGCTTTTCATTATATGATATAGGTTCATCATTAAAAATTTTATCATATATAGTTTTTTCCAAACCAAACAATTTTAGATTGATACTTGATAAAATTTTCAAACAATCCGAATGAATTTGTATTTCATCAAAAGTATAATCTTTTCCTTTTTCACCATAACAAATAGCAATAGCTTTTATTAATAAAATTAATGATAGTATTCTTCTTTTTCCATCAACAATTAAAAGATTTTTATTTGATGTTTTTTTTAAATAAATAATACCCAAATTTATTTCAGATTCACAATACTTCTTAGTTAAAATCAGCTCAATTAAATCTGTAACATATTCAAAATTACTTGAACAGTTTAATACAGATAAATTATGAGCTGATCTTAATATAAAATCTAATATTCGAGTATTAATCATTATTGCCTTCTTTAATCGGAAAGAATAAAGCCACCTCTATCGGCATTTTTAAGTTTATCACCTTCAATTTTTGCTCTTAGATTTTTAATATATTTATATATATAATCTCTAGGCAAACTTAATAAAGCAGCTAAATCTTTAGCATAAACTGTTTTATTTCTATTATTCAAGAAATAATCAAATACAATTTGCTCTCTATCAGTCAAATTTTTCTTTAAAACGATATTAACTTCATCTCTTAAAATATTATTGTTTTCACTTTTTTCCTGTTCTTGACGCTTTAAAATTTTATCAACAACTTCATTATTAACTTTTTCATCTGATTTTAAAGTTTTAACATTTTTAGATTCTTGAACAGGTGCCTTAAAAGAAAATGGAGTATGTGATAATTGTCTTTCTCTTTCAAATGCACGTTCTGCAATATTAGATAATTTTTCATTTCTTTGATTTTTATATTTTTCAGTAGTTGAAGAACTATCGCCATTCATTACAATATCAATAAGATCATTAGTTGGTCTTGATTCTGCAACAACTTTTCCTAACCTAGCAGCATACTCTTCCAATGTAATTTTTTCTAAAGAACTTCTCCACTGCTTTATCTCTTCCTTACTTAAATACTCCGCCATTAGAATCTCCTATTTCTAATCCCATTTCTTTTGACAATTACTAATGTAACATAAATTTTTTTAATTGAATCAAAATATTTCAAGATGTAAATTTTTATTTGCAATCGTTTACAAAAGAAGGATATAATTAACTAATGAAGAAGTTTGAGTTATTTAATAAATTTAATAACCCTGTACTTATTGTAAATAACGATATTGAGCTTGTTTACAAAAATAATGTCTTTAATCGTTGTTTTCAAGATTTTAAAGGTTTAAAAAGTTTCTTACATAAAATTAATTATGAAATATGTCCCTTAAATTCTGAAGATAGAGAAATTCTATCACCAATTATTCAAGCAGTTCGTTCAAAAGAAAATTTTGCAGCTCATATTTCATACCAATACAAACAAAATGAATTTTCATACTACGATATTAATGCTATTAAAAGAAATAAATATACTATTATATTTTTTACAGATGTAACCTCTTATATTCAATATGAAAAATTAGAATCAAGATATAAACTATTACAAAATCAAAACTCTTGTCTTATTAATGAGAACAATGATTTACAACAAATTAAAGAAAAAGCTCAATCTCAAGCTATAAAAATGGCATTAACTAACAAAATTTCAAATATTATTAACAAATCAATTGATTTATCAAGTATTGTAAAACCTACACTTAAAGAACTTTCCTTTATGTTTGGAGCATTTAATGCTTATTATGCAACATATGAGAATAAAAAATTTAAAATAATACAATCAACGAATAGAAAAACTCTAAATACGGAAATAAATTTTGATACCAATATAATTAGACAACTTAAATTAAATAAAATCTCATATTCCAGATGCGTTAAAGAACATTTAGATGCAGAGCCTTTAAAAGAAGCTATTCAACGTATAATAGTACCTATTTTTCATATGACAGAAATGCTAGGAATCGTTGTAATATTATCAAGGCAAAAAAGAGAACTTAAAGAAGAATTAGATATATTGGAAAATATATCCTCACAACTTGGGACTGCTATCGTTCACGCAAACCTTTATAAAAAGAATATCGAAACAGTTAAAGAATTAAAAAATACATTAAAAGAATTAAAAGATACACAAATACAACTTATAAATTCAGAAAAAATGGCATCACTAGGTCAATTAATTGCAGGCGTTGCCCACGAAATTAATACTCCTGTCGCCTCAATTAAATCAAATAATGAAATATTCACAAAATTGATTGATAAAATTGAAAATAAGAAAATTTCAGATATCTTAAAAGACATAAATAGTACTGATAAAGAAGCGATTCAAAGAATAAATCATTTAGTAATTTCACTAAAAAAATTTGTAAGATTAGATGAAGCTGAGTTACAAGAAGCAGATATAAATAAAGAACTAGATTTAACACTTGATTTAATTAGACATGAAACCAAAAGAAGAATTCAAGTTATTAAAAATTATGGAAATATTCCTACGATAAAATGTTACCCTAATATGCTAAACCAAGTATTCATGAATATTTTAATAAATGCTTGTCAAGCTATAAAAAATGAAGGCATTATAACAATAACAACAGAATTTAATAATAATAACCTTACTATTTCAATTGAAGATACCGGATGCGGAATAAAAGATGTAAACAAAATATTTATGGCAGGATATACAACAAAAGGGGTTGGAGTCGGAACAGGCTTAGGACTTGCAATATCTTCAAAAATTATATCTAAACATAATGGAAAAATTGAAGTAAAAAGCAAAGTAAATAAAGGTAGTAAATTTACTATTACTATCCCTAGTAAGTAATATTATTTTAATCTTATAAAAAAATAAATTAAGATATTATTGAGTTTTAGAGCATAAAGTTAAAAAAACTTAAAAAAATATATTTATTTTTTATCAGATTATGAATATAAAAAAAAGATATGGTATATTATTAGTACGCATAAAAATAAAGTGTAGTTTTTACCCTTTATCAAGAAAAAGGAATTGTAAAAAAAACTTAATAAACCAAAGAAAAAAAAGCAATTATTTTAAACATATTATTTTTATATAAGAGTGTGAAGAATTAAAAGTTTATATGTCGGAGGTTAGTAATGACAATATCAGTTATCGGTAAGAAAAAACAAAGCAAAAAATCTTTTGACGAATTATTATCAGACTTAAAAACTAGTAGTTCAGAAAAAGTTAGATATAATGCAGCAAGAATCTTAGGTGAATTAGGAGATTCAAAAGCTGTAGAACCTTTAATTGATGTATTAAGAAACGACAAAAATGGCTCAGTTAGATTATACGCAGCTAGAGCATTGGGAGAATTGGGTGATACAAAAGCAACAGAATTCTTAATTGAATCATTAAGAGAAGATCGAAATGTTGACGTAAGAGTTCGTGCAGCTCGTGCATTAGGTCGCTTAGGTGGTAAAATTGTTGTAGAACCACTTGTAGAAGCTTTAAATGATGAAAACCCTCAAGTTTGTATTACTGCAACAGATGCATTAATTGAAATTGGTGATGTTGCAACAGATGCATTAATCGGTTCATTAGATCACGAAAAAGTAAATGTACGTTGTGATGCAACAAGAGCATTAGGCGAAATTGGCGATAAAAAAGCAGTAGATAAAATTATTAATATGCTTTATGACGAATGGGTTAACGTAAGAATTTATGCAGTAACTTCTTTAGGTAAATTAAATG
>CALVEW010000160.1 GCA_944326645.1 Candidatus Gastranaerophilales bacterium | reverse complement strand
TATCAATTCCGAATGTAGACACAGAAACCGCTGTTAAAGCGAAAACACCTGGAGCGGCAAAAAACATAATCCAATCAGTAACTTTCATTGTAGCTGCAAAAACAGACTCAAAGAACGATACTATCGAACGATTTACATCTCCTACTTTTGCTAATGCTATTGAGAAAATTAATGCAAATACAATAATTGGAACCATATCACCTTTTGCAATAGATTCTAATGGATTTTTAGGAATAAATCCTAAGAAAATATTTAATAAATTATTTCTTTGGACTTCTATCGTATGAGATACCTGAGATTGGATACCTACTGCAACATCAGAATTAATATAATGAGCAGCACCCAAACCTGGTTTAAATACTAATGCAAGGAATGCACCTATAGTAACAGCAGCAATTGTTATAATTCCATAGTATAGAATCATTTTCTTTCCAAACTTACCCAATTGCTTATTATCTCCAACACTTGTAATACCTATTACAATAGCTGAAATAACTAAAGGAATTACAACCATTTGAATCAATCTGATAAATAATTGACCTACAAAAGTCAATACATTTATAACAAACGGATTTGAATGTGTATGTAAAAGTGCGCCGACTAAAACACCGGCAACTAAACCGAAAAATATGTGCCAATTTCTTTTAAATCCTAAACCAAGGGCGATTAGCACTTGCATGTGTAATTTCATTCGATAAATCCTCTCATATCATAACCAATAAATACTCAAATATTGTACTAAATTATATTAAATATTTCAAGTAAAATATGGCTTATACAACGATTAAATCTCTACTTTCATCAAGAACTTTTACTAATGCAGATAAATGTGCCATTAATGTCTTAAATTGAGAAATAGTCAAACTTTGAGCACCATCAGAGTATGCTTTATCAGGATTATTATGAACTTCTACCATCAAGCCATGTGCACCTGCAACAATTGAAGCTTTTGACATTGGCTCTATTAAATATCTCTTACCTGTAGCATGACTTGGATCAACAATTATTGGTAAGTGCGAATATTTTTTTATTACAGGAACTGCAGCCAAATCCAAAGTATTTCTTGTGTAATTAGAATCAAAACCCTTAATGCCTCTCTCACAAAGAATAACATTTTCATTACCGTTATACATAATATGTTCTGCCGCAAGTAAAAATTCTCTAATACCTGCTGATGGACCTCTTTTTAACATTACAGGTTTATTAGTTTTACCTATTGCCTTTAACAATTTAAAGTTTTGCATATTTCTTGCGCCAACTTGAACGATATCAGCATATTCGCATATTAATGGTAAATCTAAAGTATCCATAACTTCTGTTATTACCAATAATCCTGTTTTATCTGCGGCATCTCTTAAATAATGAAGCCCCTTTTCTTCCAAACCTTGAAAATCATAAGGTGAGGTTCTTGGTTTAAATGCCCCGCCTCTTAATATTTCAGCACCTGATTCTTTTACGGCAGTTGCAATTTCTAATAATGCATCAAAATCTTCTTCAACACTACAAGGGCCTGCCATTACAACAGGTTTATTATTACCTCCGATTTTTACACCATTAGAAAATTCTATTACTGTATCTTCTTTTTTACTTTCTCGACTCGCAAGTTTAAAAGGCTCTTGAATAAGCTTAACTTCTCTTACTCCATCGAATGAATTTATAGAATGAGGCTGTACTAGGCGTTTATCTCCTATTGCGGCGATAACTGTAAATACTTCACCATAATTTATATTTATTCTAAAGTCATTATCTTCTAAATGTTTAACTACATTACTAATTTGAGCTTCTGTTGCTCCTGGTTCCATAATTATTATCATATTGAAATTCTCCTTATGTAATTTATTATAAATGTTGATTAATTCTTTGCAAATTTATTTGATATAATTAAAATATGAAAAATCAAATTTATTTTTTAGGACCTAAAACATCGTATACGGATTTTGCTAAAGAGCAATTTATTAAAACATTTAATCTTAAAGACTATGAAGAAAAACCAATGAGAACTATTACTGCAGTTATTTCTGAAATTAATAATTGGAGCAATAAAAATAATTTAGCAGTTTTACCTATAGAAAATTCCATTGAAGGAACAGTTAAAGAAACTATAGATAATTTATCAAGAATAAAAGATTCTGAAATAAAAATTCTGGGAGAAACAGTTGTTTCGATTGAACATTGTTTAATTACTTATGCAAAAGATTTTTCTCAAATAAAAAAAATAATTTCTCATCCTCAGGCTTTATCACAATGCTATGATTATATCTACAGCAAATTTCAAGATAATATTATTTTAGAATCAGAATCTTCAACTGCTAATGCTGTAAAATCTCTATCTCCAAATATCCAAGAAATTGCAGCAATAGGGAACAAATTTTCTGCAAATTATTACAATAAACCGATGTTAGATATAAATATAAATGATGAAAAATTTAACCAAACAAGATTTATACTTATTGGTTACCCAGAAAAACAATGTATAACAAATAATGATAAAACAAGTATTACTTTTTCAACAGAAAATAAATCTGGTACTTTATGTGATATTTTAACAATATTGAAAAATAATAATATTAACATGACATACATTTCTTCAAGGCCATCAAGGAAATCATTAGGAGAATACACTTTTTATATTGATTTTGATGGACATATATTAGAAGATAAAATTTCTAAAACTATGTTTCAAGTTTTACAACACGTTAAAACATTTAAACATCTTGGTTCTTACCCTAAATATGACAATTAAATATTGCAATTTCCGAAAAAAAAGCTATAATGGCTATTATAGATATTTTTATTAATATCTAATGTCACGAAATTTAGGAGAAACAGTATGTACCAAGATGAAACACTTATTTGTGAGGACTGTGGTAAAGAATTTATCTTTAGTGCAGGGGAACAAGAATTTTATGCAGAAAAAGGACTTACAAATAAGCCCAAAAGATGCCCTGATTGTAGAAAAGCAAGAAGACAAAAGAACAGAAGAAAAATGTATGATGCTGTTTGTTCTAAATGTGGGGCTAAAACTCAAGTTCCTTTCAGACCAATTCCAGGTAGAGAAGTATTATGCAAAAATTGCTTTGATGCTCAAAAAGTTCAAGCATAATTAAATAATTAATTATAATAAATAAAGAAACACTCAAGTTTATATAGCTTGAGTGTTTCTTTTTCTTATTCATTAAATTAATTGCTTAGCAAGTAAATGATGCACAGCTCATCCCGCCACCACCAGAGAATGATACAGCTCCACCTGAGAATGATGCAGCACTTCCGGCGCTACTTACACCGATAGAAGAACCTGATGGGCAAACATAAGCTACAGAGCCGGCTGTTTCACAAGATGTTCCACCATCTGCAATTGAAGCATATTGAGTATAATCAATCACTACAGAACTTGAAAATTCACAACTGTCATAACTGATATTACTATTAAATAATGATGAATCTTGACCGATTATTAAACTAGGATAATTTGCTACTGTACCTGCTGATTCTGTATCATTGCTATATGACATTTGAGTTAAACTACCAAATGCTTGTTCTCCTGATTTATAATGCGAAGAAAATCCAAGTGCCATTTTTACATCCTCTCATCTTTACATTATAAATAAAGTTTTTAATTATTCTAAAATTTCAAAGAATAAAATTTATGTTACAACTCTTAATATTTATTTTCATCATTTCGATGAAGCCATTCATAGAACTTAGTATTTTCATACCAATAACAGTATCTATCAGCAATTGGTTCAATTAGCACAAATAATGCAGCTAATATTTTAAGAGATATTCCTCCTAAATGAATTACCCCCATTGCAACAACATAAACCATTAATATATATGCAAGTTTAGCACCTAATATTGAAGAAATTATTCCCCAATATTTACAAATATAAACAGAAATTAAACACCCTAATATTAAAGCAATAATTTTTCTCATATTATACCCTCATAATATAAAAACCGTGCCACTACCTATCGGCAAGTAAAAACACTTCCTCAAAACTTTTTACCTCCTCCTTAATAATATAATACCCGCAAAGGTTGCCTTAGTGCTGCTATGTTTCCATCCTGACACGGTTCGACATTTTACGCCACTACATATTAAGTTATCAACGATAAAAAATCCCTTAGATAG
>CALVEW010000159.1 GCA_944326645.1 Candidatus Gastranaerophilales bacterium | reverse complement strand
AAATTTAGCTAAAGTTAGAGAACTTCAAGATTACTTCACAGATAAATCAGTATGGATTATCGGTGGTGACGGTTGGGCTAACGATATCGGATACGGTGGTATTGACCACGTATTAGCTCAAGGTAAAAACGTTAATATATTAGTTCTAGATACAGAAGTTTACTCTAACACAGGTGGTCAAGCTTCTAAATCAACACCAACTGCAGCAGTTGCTAAATTTGCTACAGGCGGTAAGAGAACATACAAGAAAAACATGGGCTTAATGAGTATGTCTTATGGTTATGTATATGTTGCATCAGTTGCTTTAGGTGCTGATAGAGGTCAAACTCTTAAAGCATTCCAAGAAGCTGAAGCATACGATGGACCATCTATCATATTCGCTTATGCTCCTTGTATTGCTCACGGTATTGATATGAGTAAAACTCAAACTGAACAAAAACGTGCAGTTGAAGCAGGATACTTCCCATTATACAGATATAATCCTGCTAGTGAAACACCATTCACTTGGGATGCTAAAGATCCTAAGGGAAGTTATCAAGACTTTATCAGATCTGAAGGTCGTTATAAATCATTATTGAAAACTAACCCTGAAGCTGCTGAAGCTCTTTATACTCAAGCAGAAGAAGATGCTGCTAAGAGAATGGCTGTTTACAAATCAGTTGGTGAATTAATGAAATAATCATTAATTAAAAAATAAAAGCAGGTGATATATTTATATCTCCTGCTTTTTTTATTTTTATAAATCATTAAACCAATCTATCATAGGTTTAATTTCTCCAAATTTTAACCCTATTGAATTTATAAAATCGTTATTAGTCATAAAATGCATTCCTACATTATGAGCTAATGGTTCTTGTTTTATTCCTAATTGATGATATTTCTCATCTGATATAGTGTCGTTTTCATAATCGTAAACGTTTGAATAGTTTAAGCCTTTATCTACACATGCCGGAACTAAAAGTTTGTTATCTTTACTGAAAAATGCTAAGCCATGTGTTCGACAAATAATACCTCGATATTTATATAAACAACACCTTTTATTTATTAAAAAAGGACATTTATACATAAAGGCTTTTTCTCCTTTATATTCAGATTTCTCTTTTTTTATCTGAAGCATATTTTTTTCAACTTCTTCAAATGTCTCTTTATTTAATTCTCTTGTACCTAATATTAAATAGGCAAACTCAATTTCTGTAAATGGATATTCTCCTTTTTCACAGCAATATGAACAACCTTCTTTACAAAAAATGTAAGGTGATTGTTCCTGAAAAAAAGCTCCGAGTTTTTTTTCTAAGTAATTTAAATATAATTCATACTTTTGAATATCTTCAAATGAAACACTCATAAAATGTATTATAGCAATAATTGTATAATTACAAAATATTTAATAAAAATTTATTTTTTTAATAATTATGTTATTATTTAAGTATCTTATTTAATGTAAAAAGGGTATAAATGAATATATTAGTAACAGGTGGTGCAGGTTTTATAGGAAGTTGTTTTATTCATCATATGTTGAAAAAACATACTGATTATAAAATAATAAATCTTGATTTATTAACTTATGCAGGTAATCTTGATAATCTTAAAGATGTTGAGAATAATTCTAATTATACATTCGTACAGGGGAATATTTGTGATAAAAGATTAGTTCGAGAACTTATATCTGAATGTGATAGTGTAATTAATTTTGCTGCAGAATCTCATGTCGATCGTTCTATTGAAAATCCTGAAATATTTATAGAAACAAATGTTCAAGGGACATTAAATTTATTACAGGCCTCTAAAGAACTTGGTGTAAATAGGTATTTACAAGTATCAACAGATGAAGTATATGGAACCTTAGGTGAAACAGGTTATTTTTATGAGACAACTCCAATTGCTCCTAATAGCCCTTATTCTGCATCAAAAGCAAGTGGTGACATGTTAACCAGAGCATATTATGAAACATACAAATTACCTGTTCTTAATACAAGATGTTCTAATAATTATGGACCTTATCAATATCCTGAAAAACTTATTCCGTTTTTTATATCGAAATTATTAAAAGGTGAAAAAGTTCCTTTATATGGTGATGGACTAAACGTTAGAGATTGGTTATATGTTTATGACCATTGTGAGGCAATAGATATTGTTCTTCATAACGGAAAAGTTGGGGAAGTATATAATATTGGCGGACACAATGAAAAAACAAATATTGAAATTGTGAATTTAATATTAGATAGAATGGGTAAAGATGAGTCTTATATTGAATATGTTGAAGATAGACTAGGTCATGATAGACGTTATGCAATATCTAATGATAAGATTACCTATGAGTTAGGGTGGGAACCTTCTTTAACTTTTGAAGAAGGTATAAAAATAACTATAGATTGGTATTTAAATAATCAAGAATGGATTAAATCTATAGAAGAAAAGAAAGAAGGTTTATTATAATGAAAGGAATTATTCTTACAGGAGGAAATGGTACAAGACTTTATCCTTCGACAATCGCAATTTCTAAACAATTATTACCTGTTTATGATAAACCAATGATATATTATCCTATATCGGTATTAATGCTTGCAGGTATCAAAGAGATATTAATAATTTCTACTCCTCAAGATTTACCTAATTTTAAAAAATTATTAGGAGATGGGGCTCAATTTGGAGTTAAATTTGAATATAAAGAACAACCATATTCTAATGGTTTGGCTCAAGCATTTGTTATTGGTGAAGAATTTATCGGAAATGATAATACTGCATTAGTTCTTGGTGATAATATTTTTTATGGTCAAGGTTTTTCAGGAATGCTAAAAAAAACAATAAAAAATATTGAACAAAATGGCGGAGCTACTATATTTGGGTATCAAGTAAAAGATCCTCAAAGATTTGGGGTTGTTGAATTCAATGATAATAAAGTAATATCAATTGAGGAAAAACCAAAGCATCCGAAATCTGATTTTGCAGTTACAGGATTGTATTTTTACGATAATAAGGTTGTAGAATATGCTAAACTGCTAAAACCATCTCCAAGGGGAGAATATGAAATTACTGATTTAAATAAAATATATTTACAACAATCTAAGTTGGCTGTTTATAATTTAGGGCGTGGTTTTACTTGGTTTGATACAGGAACACATCATTCTTTATTACAAGCAAGCGTGTATATACAAGCTGTTGAAGAAAATCAAGGTATAAAAATTGCCTGTTTGGAAGAGATTGCTTATAGAATGGGATTTTTATCTAAAGAAGAAATTATTGAAAATATTAAAAATATTGAAAATATAAAAGAAAATGAATATTATAACTATATAAAAAAATTGGTAGGTTAAATTATGGATAATGTATCATTTAAAGCTAATATTAAAACTAATAGATTTAAGATTAAAGAAAGTTTGTTATTTGATAAATATTTTGATAAACACACAAAAGCTGATTTGAAAAGAGTTATTAAGCAAGTTGATTCTTTATCAGGGATGGAAGAAAAATCTTCAGTTGTTATTAATCCTCGACTTGATAATAATCAATTAAATCTTATAACTACAGTAAAAGATAAATCAAGTTCTGTTAGTACAGTTATTCAAGAACGTTCTGCAAGAAAAATTGCAACAGATGAAAACTTTGCTGCTCGTTTTGTTTCAAATATAAAGCAAGCTATTGTTAACACAGAAATCACTAGAAAAGAACTAAAACAAATAAAAAAACATATAAATCAGTCTAAAACTTTGGAGAATAAAGATTTTATTGAAAATTTACCTAATCATTATATGACTTCTTTGAAAAAAGGAAATAATCCGACAAAAAGAATTCTTTCAGTTTTAAAAGAAATTGAAAAAAACTATCCTAATGAAAAAAATATTCTTTCTATCAAAAATGAGAGAACAAAACCTAATCAAGGGAAAAGTTCTAAAGTATTATCTTATTTTGTTGTTACAAATAGTAAGGGTGAACATAAAATTTCAATGCATTCATTACTAAAAGATCCTGCTCAAAATTTATTTGCTTAAGAATATTTTAATTTATTTTTTGCATATGTAATTGCAGAATTTTCATCATAAAAAATGTTATCTCGTCCTATTTGATTCAAAATGGATAAGGAATCTAATTGTTGGACTACATCTTTGTTAGAAACCAATATTACATGAATATGTT
>CALVEW010000158.1 GCA_944326645.1 Candidatus Gastranaerophilales bacterium | reverse complement strand
ACGTAGGTAGATAGGTTATGTTAGAAGTCTGGTTTGGTTTGAGACTACAAGTTAGACTTATGTCTACACAACATCAACACCAAACCTCTGTTCATTAGGATTATATGGTTGATTTATTTACCCCTGAACCGCCAATAATCCAAGAGGCACTACGTGCGTAGACAGGTTACGTTGAGTTTCCGGTTTGGTTTTTGACAGAGATTAAGTGACAAAGTGATTAAGTGAACAAGCAAGAATATTCTAACAAAATTCAGCCATATTCAAATAAATTAATAGTGCAAATAATTGCACCATACAAATGCCATTATAGTCATTTCATCATCTTGATAATTTTGCATTTTAAACCCTCTTTGGACAGACTCTGAAAGTAGTATATAAAATTTGTAGTTTTTAAGCACAACTTTGCACTTATCATAAAAAATTCAGAGGACAAACAATATCGGATTTAGAAAGAATATATTTAGCCTTAATCCTTATCATTCTGCCATTTTTTACAATCAAAACGCAGGTCTTTTAGAGTAATTTTAAGAGATTTCAAATATGGGGCAAATTTTTCTATTAACATTCTTTTTTGCATATTTAATTCCTGAGCTACAATAGAATTTTGACAAGCAATAACCATTACACCAGCACCAACCATACTGTATGGTTTAGATTTTTCAGCAAATTTTTCTCCTGCAACTTGCTTCCAAAAACGGTATAAATTCGATTTTGTAATAGCTTTTTTTATATCTTTGTTTTCTAACATATCAGCGATTACAAAATCAACACCTTCAAAATCAGTATATAGAACCTTTTTTGTCAAAAATTTTATACCCCTACTTTTTTTCTCGTTATTTGTGATAGTATTATATAATGAAATTTAATCAACTGGAAGAATTAATAAAAAATTCTAAAAAAATATTAATCGTATCTCATATAAATCCTGATGGAGATGCTATTGGTTCTGTATGTTCAATGTATACAACCATCTATGATAATTTTAAAAAGAAATCAGATATTCTAGTTGTTGGGCATTTACCAAATTCATACAAATTCTTGCCTAATATTGATAAAGCAGAATTTAAATTTGATGATTCAATGGTTTATGACTTAGTTATAACATTAGATGTTGCGGCATTAGACAGATTATCGAGTGCTAAAATTTTATTTGAGAAAGCAAAATCAACTATTAATATAGATCACCACAAAACAAATAATGAATTTGGAAATATTAATGTTGTAAAAGGTAATGCCAGCTCAACAGGTGAAGTTTTATTAGAAATTTATAATGAACAAAATTGGAAAATTTCTTTAGATTCCGCTATTGGATTATATACTGCAATTTTAACTGATACAGGCGGATTTAGATATGAAAACACCTCTGAAAATGTTTTCAAGTCAGCAGCTCAACTTGTTAAAATTGGCATTAACCCAAATGAGATTTATAAACATTGTTATGAATTAAAATCTAAGAATTTTGTAATGTTTCAAAATTATTGTATTAATAAAGCAGAATTTGCTCATAATGACAAAATTGCCTATTCTACTGTTTATAAAAGAGATATTGAAAGATTTAACGGAGAAGAAGATTTTACAGAAGGACTCGTTGAAATATTAAGAGCAATTGAAACAACAGATATTGCATTTTTAGCTAAAGAGATTGATTCAAAAACAACAAAAATTTCAATGAGAAGTAAAAAATCAGATGTGGCAGAAATATGTTCTGTATATGGAGGCGGAGGACATACTTTTGCAGCAGGTTGTACAATTAAAACAAACATTGAAGGAGCTGTTAAAAGAATGTTAAAAACCATAGAGGAGAAAATTTATGGGTAAGGCTTTTGATTTTGTTGTTAAAACAGTCAAATCTATTATCGATAATGATTTTTCAGGTATGGCAGCTGAAATGAGCTATATGCTTGTTATTGGCATTTTTCCTTTTATGCTGTTTTTAATGTCTTTATTCAATCTTATTGGCAAAAACTATTTCATGAATCCATTATTTATTTTTATGGAACGAGTTATGCCGGATGATTCGATAAGGTTGATTATTAGTGTACTTAACCAAGTATTAGGATTCCAAAAAGGTACAACTGTTGCTATTGCAGCTTTATTAATAACATTATTTATGTCAATGAATGCTTTATCTGTAATCATTAAAGGATTAAACAGAGCTTATAAAGTTGAAGAAACAAGAGCATTTATTTATACAAGATTTTTATCTTTGTTAATGGTTATAGTAAACACTTTGGTATTATTTTTAAGTATAAATATAATCATTTTTGGTAAAGTTATTATCAGATTTTTAACCGCATTTATAAATTTATCGCCTAACGTTGCAGAAACATTACTTGCAATAAGATGGCCTATTGCTTTTATGGCATTATTCCTAATGGCATTTTTACAATATTACATATTCCCTGATGTAAGTTGGTCTGATAGATTAAAAAGAAAAAGTGCACTTCCTGGAACTATATTTTTCTGTGTAATATGGTTAATTGCATCAGGAGGTTTTTCAATTTACGTTAACAAACTCCATACATATAACTTTGTATATGGGACAATCGCAGCATTTGCAATGTTAATGGTATGGTTTTATTTTACCTCTATGCTTATTCTTATTGGCGGAGAAATTAATTCTCAAGTTCACGACAAACTAGAGCAAGATGAACTTATTGCAATTATGGAAGCAGAAGAAAAAGAAGCTCAATAACCAAAACGCAACGGCCATAAATTATATAACCGTTGCGTTGAAATTCATAAAATAATAGTAGCTTCTATTGTTCTGTTGCTTCTTGTAATTTATCACAAGCATCACATTGTGGCATTGGTTTGCAATTATCACATGGAGCAACTGTTTTTTGGCAAGGATCACATTGCGCTTTTTGTTCACATGGATCACATTTTGGTTTGCAAGGGTCACAAGTATTTTTCTTACAAGGATCACATTTTTGTTTTTTACATTTACATTTTGGTTTGCAAGGATCACAGTTATCTTTCTTACAAACTTTTTCACATTTTGGACAAGTACCCCAGTTTGCAGGGTTTAAATTTTGCCAACAAAATGCGTGAGATGCAGTTGTACTTGCAGCAATTGCAACTAGTAATGTTGTAGCTAATAATGTTTTCTTCATAATATCTCCTTTTCCTTATCGACATCCAACGTCGCACATTTTCATGTTACAAACCCAATAAAAAATGACTATTCCCCAATCGGAGATACCATAAAGATTAATTTTTTAGTTTGATGTATAATAAATTTAAAAATGAGGTTTAGGAAATGAGTAAATATTTATTAGAAATAGGGGTAGAAGAACTACCGTATAAATTTATACCATCTGCAATTAAGCAGTTAAAGGAAAGTTTTGGAAAATTTTTAGAAAACAATCATATTGAATATTCAGATATCAATGTTCTTGCAACACCAAGAAGATTAGCTGTAATTATTGACGGACTAGCAGATTCACAACCTGATTCTGAAAAAGTTTTCAAAGGTCCTATCAAAAAAATTGCTTATGATGAAAATGGTAATTTAACAAAAGCTGGGGAAGGTTTTGCAAAGAAAAATGGAATCAATCCTAGTGATTTATATGTAGAAGACGATTATGTTTTTGCTAAAGTTTTCACAAAAGGAAAAGATACTAAATCAATTCTTACAGAAAACATTTCTAATATCATATTAAAACTTCAAGGCTCACACTTTATGAGATGGAGTTGTCACGATGAAAAATTCTCTCGTCCTATCAGATGGATTGTATCTGTATATAACAACGAAGAATTACCTGTACAAATTTTAGATATTAAATCATCAAGATTTTCAAGAGGTCATCGTTCTTATACTCAACCTGTTGAAATCAAAAATATTGATGATTACAAAGACGAATTAAGAAAAGCTTATGTAATTGTTGATCAAAACGAAAGACAAGCAAAAATTGTTGAACTTGCAAAAGAAGAATCCGCAAAAATTGGGGCTACAACAAGAATTTCTGATGATTTATTAGAAGAAGTTACATATATTTGTGAATGGCCGGTAGCTGTTGTTTGCAACTTTGATGAAGAATTTCTTACAATTCCTGATGAAGTTACAATTACAGTTATGGAATCTCACCAAAGATATTTTGCATTATTTAAAGATGGAAAACTTACAAACAAATTCATTACAATTGCAAACTAT
>CALVEW010000157.1 GCA_944326645.1 Candidatus Gastranaerophilales bacterium | reverse complement strand
GGAAATAAAACAGAAACAATTGAACTAGGTTCTGATATTTTAGATTCTCAATTAAAAGATTTATACAAACAACTACCAGGTGATTTTTTCTTCAAAATAAGAGAAATGGGATTAAATAAAATATATTTAAATCCAGATATTAGTAATACTTGCTATTATCATTCTGATACCCACCTTATTGATATGTCGCCAGAATTAAAAAATAACCCATTTGTATTTGCCCATGAATTAGGTCATGCTTTAGATTGGCATTCTAAACCTGAAAAAATACGTAATAATAAAGATTTAATAAACATATATCAAAAAGAATTAGCAAATTATAAGAAAAGCTCATCTGATGCAGAAGGACATTCTATTGATTATTTTACAACAGGTGAACTACCGCTACAAGAAACAGTAGCAGAATTTAATGCTTTATTATCAGGATTAATAAATCAAGATTTTGATGCAATCTACTTAAGAAGTGTTGTATTACAACAACATTTCCCAAGAACTTGTGCAAAAATTATGGAATTGATGAATAAATAATTATAATTCTTTAATTTTTTCTATAACTTTGCCTTTATACCAAATTTCGGCAGTTGAGCCGTCTTTGTTGAATTTTATCTGTGTCATTTCATTAGGGCAATATAATGTATTAACTAACTTACCTGATTTTGTATATTTTCTTGCATAATATGGGTAATTAGGGTAGTTTCCATAAGAGAAATCAATATATTTTAAATGTCCTATCGCATTATAATAAAATGTTGTTCTTACATTGTTTTGTGGCTGAACTGCATATAAGTACATTATATCCATTTTAGGTGTGAACATTGCAGATAAGTTATTCCCTTTAAAAGATGTATACCCTGATTGTGCTGCATAATAGTTTTCAGGATAATTTTTATCTTTTTTATGTTCTTTTATCATTTTTTTGAATTCATCTTTTTCAAGTTTAAAAGCACAATCTTTTGAAAATGTGTATGCTTTTACCCCTTGTACATATTGGAATCTATCTCCGCCTGTAATAGTTGTAATATCAAAGTTTTCATCAGGTGTATCAAATGCTAAAACTGAGCATCCGATTAATATTGCAAATATTGTTAATAATTTTTTTATCATAAGTTCTACTCCATTTTTTATTATTATACTATAATAATTTTATGGATTATTTAAGAAATAAATTTGATGTAATAGTAGTTGGAGCAGGTCATGCCGGATGCGAGGCGGCTATATCTGCTGCAAGGCTTGGTGCAAAGGTACTTTTATGCTCTTTGAACCTTGAGCATATTGCTCTTATGCCATGTAATCCTGCAATCGGAGGCCCTGCAAAATCAACACTTGTTAGAGAAATTGATGCTCTAGGTGGTGTTATGGGCGAAGTTGCAGACGCTACTTATATTCAAATGAAAATTCTTAATTCTTCAAAAGGTCCTGCAGTTCGTGCTCTTAGGGCTCAATCTGATAAATATGAATATATGCAGTATATGAGAAATATCATAGAAGCTGAAGAAAATATTTATCTTAAACAATGTTCTATTACTGATTTAATAACTAAAGATGGCAAAGTTACAGGTGTAATTGATGAGTATGGCTTGGAATATTCTTGTCGTTCGGTTATTTTAACAACAGGAACATCATTAAACGGTAGAATATTTATTGGTCTAAAAGCTTATCCTGCAGGTCGTTTAGGTGAAAGACCTGCGATTGGTTTATCTGATTCTTTAGTGAAATTAGGAATAAATATCAAAAAACTTAAAACAGGTACTCCTGCAAGAGTTGATAAAAGAACAATTGATTATTCAAAGATGACAATTCAACCGGGAGATGATGAGTTACATTTTTATTCATTCAAGCCTAATCGTCCTGTAAGAAAACAAGTTCCTTGTTATTTAACAAGGACAAATGAAAGAACTCATGAGATTATTCGTGCAAATCTTGATAAATCTCCAATGTATCAAGGCTTAATCCATGGTGTTGGACCTCGTTATTGTCCATCTATTGAAGATAAAGTTAAAAGATTTGCTTCAAATCCTTCTCATCATATATTTATTGAACCTGAAGGATTGAATAATTATGAAATTTATATCCAAGGATTTTCAACAAGTTTGCCTGCTGATGTTCAGGTAGAAATGTTGCATACTCTCCCTGGATTAGAGCATGCTCATATAATAAAACCTGCTTATGCAGTTGAATATGATTATATTCCAGCAGTTCAAACAAAACATTCATTGATGTCTAAGGTTGTTGAAGGTTTATTCTGTGCAGGTCAAATTAATGGTACAAGCGGTTATGAAGAAGCAGCAGCTCAAGGTTTAGTTGCAGGTATAAATGCTATTAATTACTTAAATTCATCAGAAATGTTAGAACTATCAAGAAGTTCATCTTATATCGGAACTTTAATTGATGATTTAGTTACAAAAGATATTGAAGAGCCTTACAGAATGCTTACTTCTCGTTCTGAGTATAGATTACTATTAAGACAAGATAATGCTGATTCTAGATTAACTGAAACAGGGCATAAAATTGGCTTGATTGATGATGCTCAGTATCAACGTTATAAAGAAAAACAAGAAACTATTCAAGGAGAAATGCAAAGACTTGCTGAGGTTAAAGTTTCTGCAAATGAAGAAACAAACTCTATTCTTGCAAAATATAATGAACATATTGATAGAGGAATACGTTTAGCAGAATTATTAAAACGTCCTAATATTGATTATAAGATTTTAAAAGAGTTAGATGTGGAAACAAATAACCTTAACTTATCAAAAGATATTTATGAAGAAGTTGAAGTTCAGATTAAATATGACGGTTATATTAAACGTCAAGAAGTTCAAATTGAACAGTCTTCTAAATTAGAAAAATATAGAATACCTGAAAATATTGATTATATGTCAATTGAACATATTTCAGGCGAAACAAAAGAAAAATTACAAAAAATAAGACCTACAAATCTTGCTCAAGCAGCAAGAATTGGTGGTGTTAAACCTGCTGATATTTCTGTTTTAATGGTTTTATTAAATAAATAACCCTTGTAACTTATTATTTTATGTATTAAAAAAGTTTATAATCATAAGATGAATTGTTATGATGCTTTATCAAAAGAAGAACTTTTAGAAAAACTAAAATTATCTGAACAAGCAAAAATAAAATATGTTAATAAGTATCTTGAACAAGAAGAAAAATGGAATATTTTAAGATTACTCCTTGCAAAAATTTCTCACGAATTTAAAACTCCGTTAAATTCTATAATCGGTTTTTCTGATTTACTTTTAGCAAGATTAGATGATGAAAAAGAATTGGAATTTGTTAATAATATTTCAATTAGTTCTCGTCATATGTTAGATTTGATTCAGGATTTATTAGATTTAACTCGCTCTCAATATAAGCCTTTAGAGTTAAATTATGAGTTTTTTAGTGCAAAAGATGTTATTTTAGATATAATTCGTTCTTATCCTAATGTTTGTTTTGATTATACGTTGTTAGATGTTGATATAGAGGCAGATATTAAAAGATTTAGGCAGTTAATATATAATTTAACTTCAAATGCTGTAAAATTTAATTCTTCCAATGGGCACATAAAAATTATTACTTATATTGAGGATGGATTTAATTTTGAAATTACCGATTCCGGTGATGGGATAGATGAATCAAGTTATGGAATAATATTTGAATTCTTTTCTCAAACTAATAAGGATGTCGTAAAACGTCAAATGGGCTCAGGTATAGGTTTAGCTTTATGTAAATCAATTGTTGAAGCTCACAATGGGAGTATAAGTGTTGAATCAAAGTTAGGCTATGGAAGTACATTTAAATTTTGTTTACCCCTAAAAAGTAGTAGATAATTCTTCTATTGAAAAATTATATAAATACGATTATGATTTAAAAGAAATGGAGATTTGGTTGTGAAAAAGAATGTAATCGTAGGTTTAATAGCTTTAGTTGGTTTTTTAACAACTATAAAATTAGCAGTAATATATTATAATGCAAATTTTAATCCTTATGCTTTATCAAGTTTTTGTTCAATAAATGAAATAGTTGATTGTGATGGAACAGCTAAAACAACAGCTTCTCAGTTTTTAGGTGTTCCATTGGCATATTGGGGAATGGGGTTTTATTTATTTATATTAATGCTTTTATTTGTAGATAAGCTTAAAAATATAAAATTCTTAAAT
>CALVEW010000156.1 GCA_944326645.1 Candidatus Gastranaerophilales bacterium | reverse complement strand
TTGACAAAAAGAAAAATGAATGGATTTCTGTAGATAATGATCATGTTACTTTTAATAACAAGTTCCAGCCTTCTGTGTCTAAATATAATGCGCCTCTTCCAAATGCGATGCAAATGTTCTTTTAATAATTCGACAATTATTAATTAGCTTTTTGTGCATATCTTGGATTTACTGCTAACCAACGGAAAGTTTGTTCTTCTATATCTGGCATGTCAATAACAAATGTTCCACCATAGCGGCCTCTTGCAAATCGCAGAATTCCTTCTTCTGCTAAATTATTTAATGCTTTTCGTATTGTGTTTGGGCTTAAATCTAAACTTCGCGAAAATTCTCTTATTGATGGGAGTTTAGATCCTATTCCATAATTTTCTGAAATTATTCTCTTTATTTTATTCTGAACCTTCTGATAATGGTAAAATGCTGTATCTTGTGCAGGAGCAAAAATTGACATTTCTCGTTTTGGCTCGAATGCAGAATTCAACGATGTATTTATAACTATTGTCCCATATGTTCCACGACGAGATAATAACATATTTTCTTTTTCTAATTGTTTTATTGAATTATGTATGGTCTTTATACTTACCTTAAACTTCTCAGCCAATATATTATGTGATGGTAATCTTTCTCCAATTTTATAATTAGTTGATATAAATTGTTTTAAATCTTGTGTTATTTTGTTGACTAAACTTTCAGAATTTATAATATCTTTTGTTTGATAATTTTTATTTATTAACACAACACTATCTCCTGATTTTTCTAATATCCCATCATTAATTAATTTATTGATTGATAAACGAACTGAATTTAAAGACAACTCAGTAATTTGAGATAATTTTCTTGATGATATTAACTTGTCACCAATCTTCATATCTGATGTCTGTATATATTTTTTTATAACATCAATTGCAATATCAATTTTTGAAGTTTGTTTACGTAAAATCTTGCTTTCAGTTTTACTTTTTATTATTGCACCTATTCTTTGCTTTAAAAATATATAACCTTTATCCTCCAAAATTTTATATACATTTTGGATTGTACCCAAACTAACACCTAAAGAATATGCAAATTCTGCTTTTGTTGGTAACAAAATATTTTCATAATCATGATTGTTTAACCAACTAATAAGCCAATCTGAAATAACAATTGATTTATTTGTATTTTTTAAATCAGGACAAGGTAAATCAATATCTGAAACTTTTATTTTATCTAGTTCATTTTTTTTATAATTGATGTATTTCATAAAAATCCTTTTTTAATAGTATACTATAAATATAAAAACAAACATAAAACCTTTACAAATTTTTTATGCAAGAATTTGTTTTTGTTTTCTTTCATTTTCTAATTTTTCTCTGATTCTCTTTGTTGTTGCAAATTCAGTATCGTTTGATAAAATTCTCTTTGCAAGCATTAGTCCTGGAAGAATTACACCAAGAGCACCTATGGTTGAACCAATATTCATCTTGATTGAATTTCTTTTTAACTTTCTTACTTGCTTGAAGAACGTATCAACATCTTGACCAGATGCTTTAAATTGACCATAAAGTTTTTTGATATTTGCATGAGTTTCTCTCATTGTGTTCATATCAATGTACTTTCTTGTATCAATTTTTCCGGTATCAATTTTCTTTTTAAAGAATCCTAAAATCCCTTTTTCTCTTACTTTATAATTTTCGATTATATCTGATTTTTTTGCAGCTTTTACTACAGCATTTTCCGGATTATTATAAATGTATTCATATAAATCAGCATCTTTAGCCAACATTTCTGCTGTTGGTTTTGGTGGATTGAAGAATTCTTTAACTTTTTGAATGAATGGAGTTTTCTTTTCTGAGATTTCATATTTTGGGAAATCATTCAAGCTCTTTTCAATTTCACCGGATTTGAATAATTCCTTAAATTTGTCATCTTCAAGAACTCTTGAATCAAGAGCAATAGATTTATTATGTTTTTTATCAGCTCTATTATTCATAAAATCTTGAATTTTGCCACCCAAATAATACATGAAAAATAAGAAACCACCTTCTTTTATAGTGTATCCCATAAATTCTTGCGGATCTCTAGATTTAGCAAGTCTTTGGCCGGTAATACCTGCATCTAATACATACATATTTTTTACAGGATCTAATACAAAATCGCTCAATCCTCCTTTAAATGAAAGGTTATTATGTTTTTTTAAAGAAGAAAATGCTGTTTTATTAATATTTTTTGAAACAATTTTTTTACTATTATTTTCTTCTTGTTTCATCTGCTCTCTTATTCTTTTTTCAACTTTTTTATCTGTATATTTTTGTTTTTCATTTGTTAAAATATCATAAGAAGCTAAAGCTAATACAGTAGCTGCAGCAACTTTGACAAAGTTTAAAGCCTTGAAATTTTTAGGATTTATTCCAATTTTTTCAATATTTTTTCTGATATTATCAGTTGGAGCATATTTCTTTGTCTTTTCGTAAATAGCCTTATTTTCCAAATTTCTTATGTCATATTTTGGATCGTATTTTGCTATTTTAAAAAGAGTTTTATCTATAACTTTTTTAAAAGCAGGTATCGCACCTAACCAAATAACCTCTGTACCTGCTTCATCAATAAATCTATCTTGAGCTTCTTCTTTTTTGCCTGTAATATATGATGCAGTTGTTAAACCTAAACAATTTGCACTATCTTTTACCCCTAATGGGACAAGGGATTTAGGGTTCCCTAATACTGAATATATTTTTGCCGGTGATATCATTTCCTTTTCCTTACTATATTAGCCTGTGTATTACAAGCCCCAAATTAAATTCATTAATTCGACGATTGGAGCATTCGCCTTTATAGTAATTCTTCGTCGGATATTCAAAATTTTATTCATAATTAACCTTCCTTTTTTATTAAGTACTCGAAAAATAAAAATTGACTATTTTACACTTTAAAATTAATAAAATTTTACAAAAAAATAAGACCCCATAAGGTCTTGTTTTTATTAGCACAAATTAAGATGTTTTTTAATAAAAACAAGCCTTAAATTCTATATGCTAATCGTCGTAAATTTCTAATCATATAAAAATAGTAACTTAAATCATTATTTTTGTAAAGTCTGTTTATATAACCCAACTTCTGTACTTGACATTTAATCATATCTTTTTTAACATGATAAACAAATGGCGACATGGCCAAGTGGTAAGGCAGGAGCCTGCAAAGCTTTTACCCCCAGTTCGAATCTGGGTGTCGCCTTTTTATTTTGTTTTTTATTGAAAAAATATTGTTCGTGAACTAAAATAAACATATGAAGAAGTTGTTTGTTTTAGTTTTTGTTTTATTATTAGGTCAAATTGGGTTCTGTTTAGATACAACAATTGAAAGTGAACCTTCAATAATTAATAATCCTGATATAATTAATAAACCAGAAGAACAAACACCAAAGGCATTAGAGGGAAGTGTTCAAGTTAACGAGTTTGAAGAAATTTCATTAGATAAATCAATTGAAAGACCAACTCTTAATATAAAACCTAAAAATACGGTATTACCTGTATATACTCCAGGGTTAGCAGATACAAGAATTAGAACAAGAAGTGCGTTAGCAAAATCCTCAAAATTAACAGGAGAAGAGTATTATATCGCACCTGTATTTAATATTGTACAAGAACAGGCAGGCAATTTCTCTTATGGAACTTATTATGGTTCATCTTTAGATAATGCTCAAATGACATATTCGACATCTTGGTTTACAAGATATGATGGAAAAAGATATGCAATAACAGGAACTTATAGTACAGATTCGCAAACTATAAATAGTTCTTATCAAAATATGCTTGGAATTTCTCCTGAAATAAAACTTACCAAATCATTAGCTTTAAGAGATACTGTTAAAACATATATGGGTGTTCCTGTAAAGAAAAATCAAATTTCTCTTATATACACTCCTCAGCTAAAAAAATATATTGATAGTTTAAGATTTGAACTTGGACTTTCTCAATCATTTTATGAAAATGGTGCAAATAATTCTTCTATAGAATTTTCTACTAAATTTAAGTTGTAATTGAGTCCAAATACATATATAATTATTTTATATTATGAAAAAAGAAAAAGTTAAAAATAAAAAATTAGCAGCAATAACTAAAAAGAAAAATCAAAAAAGACAGCATCATACACAGTTTTATTATTCTTTTTTGACAATAATTTTGTTGCTATGTCT
>CALVEW010000155.1 GCA_944326645.1 Candidatus Gastranaerophilales bacterium | reverse complement strand
TATTTCTTCATTATTTTTTATGTATTTAAAAAAAAGTAAAAAAATAGGAGGAAATAAAAAAATATTAAAAGATATTTTAAAAAATATTCCTAATTGTACTTTACTTGATAATAACTCTACTAATATTTTAGGAATAAACTTTAGCCATACAGATATAATTGAAATCATAGCAAGAAGATATAATCCATTTGCAAAATACAGAATCAGACAGATTTCTAGTGATAATGATATGCTAAACCTAAAAAAAGAAATTACACCTAAAACAAGTTGTTTATCAATGTCTTTTGGAATTTACCATAATAAACCACCTCTTACCAAAACAGGAACTGAAACAAAAGAAGTAATGCAATATAATATAAAAAAACTTGCCCCTGAAGAACTAAGCTTACTTGAAAAACATAAAGAACTGGCAAGTAAAGTTAGAGTCCTTGCCAGCAGCGGTAATGATGGACATAGAAAAGTTGGGATATTATTTTTAAATACAGGTTTTGAAGGAGTTGGAGGACTTGATAAAAAAGGTTTTGTCGATATTAATTCATCATCAAGAAACAGCTATTTCACACAACACTACGAACCATACTCCTTTGATATTTGCAAAACAAAAAATGGAATTAATATAAGCAGTTTAAAAGGTACTGATTTAGAAATTGATGGAGAATTCCATATAGCAGAAGGAAAAGTAATTGATAGAATATCAGGCACATCTTTTTCTGCACCTATTAGAGCGGCAAAAATTGCACTAAATG
This sequence comes from Candidatus Gastranaerophilales bacterium, assembly GCA_944326645.1. Taxonomy (GTDB): domain Bacteria; phylum Cyanobacteriota; class Vampirovibrionia; order Gastranaerophilales; family Gastranaerophilaceae; genus UMGS1585. Next base: position 3,443 of record CALVEW010000155.1, on the reverse strand, counting down.
AAATGATGAAAGATATATTATAAATCTTTATTTTTTGAATAAATAAATTTATTTATATTCTCCCATTCTTGAACAACTTTTTTGCTCCAATCTTCTGAAGCAGCATAACCTCCTTTATGAACTTTTTGAGGAGTATTATTTCCTCTTTTTACATACAATCTATTCAATGTAGAAGCAAGATTATCAATACTTTCTTCAAAACTTTTTGGTTGCTGAAAACCTCCTTTAGCCCTTTTTAATCCTGCTAAATTATATTTAGTACCTTTTGCCGGAACTTCACCATATTTTGACTCTGTATGAATAATTGACATTAAAAAAAGAGCATTTACTCCATATTTTTCTTGAACATTTATAAAGTGCTGTCCCAAATCTTTCAAAGGAGTATCTTTTAAATATTCATTTAATCCCTCAACACTTCCTGTATACTTTTTTGTAATATCAGAATTTTTATTAACTTTTGGCATTAAAGACGAAACTTTCTTCTCAAAATTTTCTAATGCTTTTTGTGATTTATTTTCAATTTCTGATTTATTTATGTTCTTTTCAACTCTTAACGCATCAACTGGTAAAGTTAAATCTGACTCTAAATCTTTTTTAAACATTAAATCAAATTCTGTTTTAATATTATCATTCCATACCTTACCTTGATTCTTTTCAAATACAGAATTAAAAGACTTTGATGCTTTCTGAAAAGAATTAAAATCATCCTCACTAACTATATTATCTTTAGAATTAAAATACTTTTGTTCTACACGTTTATTTTTATCTATTTCATAAGACATAATAAAATACCTTTTACTCATCTAAATAGTTTTACGATATTATTATTAAAATCTTTAAAAATTTAATACTTATTTTTACTTTTCTTTACAAAAACCTATAAGTAAGTACAACTCTATAAAAGTATAGATTTCAAATTTTTAGCTTACTAAATTAAAGTCTTTTTAGGTTCTCCAAAATGATGACCTTCTTTTATTAATTGATATTTCCCATCTTCAAACACATATGAATTAATAATATTTTTATTATATGAAAAAATCTTTGCAGAATAAGCCTTTTCTTTATTATTAGTATTAAATATTGACATTGTTACAACAGGATCCATAAAACGACCACTTTGATTAAATCTATTAATTGTTCGTTCTAATGAAATATTTTTTCGCGTTGGGATATGTATAAAATCTATTTTATATCCTTTTTCCGCAGCCTGACTTATTATTTTATTTATACTCACATAATTTCCTGTTGTTTGATAAATAAAATTTTTACCTTGTTCTAACACTCTTGGTATAATTTCATTTTTCAAAATTTTTCCTGATGCATTATGGACTAAATTTGCACCCTCTCCATTGTTATATGCTTCTTTAAACATTGCTTTTATATCATCAGAATCTGGAGTATAAAAAGAATTTTTATCTTCTTTTAAAATACTATTTATAATAGTTGATTTACCTGCACCAGGAAGACCGTCTATTATAATTAATTTTCTCTCTGCTTTTATATTTTTTAATTTTTCATTCTCTATACTCAAGGTTTCTTTTAAAACTTTTTTATAATAATCAGAACCAACCTCAACTGGCTTTGACATTGCATTATTTTTCCTAATCTCTAGGAACTTATCATTATCAAATTGTGTCATTTTAACTTTATTTAATGCAAAATAGTCCAAATCACTTTGAGGGATTAATTCCGCATAATCAGAACATATTTGTATCAAATCAGAACTAGAAATCAAACCTTTTTTCCAATAATTAACAAGCATATTTTTAGGTAAATTAATATTAGTATCAATTATATTCCCTTCTCCTGTAGTAGATACTTGAAAATTATATCTATACATCTTTTTTTGCAAGTTTTTTAAAGATTCTGCATACTCATTTATATTCCCTAAAGCTTCATAATGTTCTTTTACCGAACATCGCAAATTATTATTTGGGCGAACTGAAACTGGCTCGTCTTTCTTAGACCAGAATTTTAATTTATTCCAAAAACCTTTTTTCTTAAATGAACCTGTTTTAAAATCAATATTTGATTCATATTTAGGATTTAAATTAAAATTATTATCAAATACATAGTTATATGTTTTATAATTATCCTCTGTTGTTAAATGAACCAGATAATTATTATTTATCTTTTTCACTCCCATCTCATAAATATTTTGTGGATATAAATCATTAATAACAGATAAACGCTCTTGCAAAGCAGATATATTTGCATTTTTATCTTTACTTATATTTATCAAATCATCGGGCGGAAGCTTAAACACTAAAAGTTGCATTGCATTTTGTTTCTCTTTATCAGAAAAATTTGACAATGCTTTAATATCATTAAAAGTAAAATTAAATAAACCATTATTATTTTTTTGACGAGCAAAAGGTTTAATAAAATTAAAGGTTTCATCATTATATTTAGAAGTTTGTAATAATTGCTTTGGAGTAAATCTAAGCATTCCAGTATCATCCTTCAAGGATGATATTGAAAATAAAGATTTCAACTTTTCTCTTGAAAAATTTACTAATTGTTTTAAATCAAAAACACCATATGAAAGATTATAATGTTCATGTAAATTAGCAAACTTATACAAATAAACCCTTTTATTAGGATGAATTGAAGAAAAGTTTTTAGAAAATACATCCTTATCACATTGTGGTTGTGATATAAATATTGGCTTAAATGCTGTTATTACATTATCTCGAACTTCAGATAGGTTATTATATATTCTAGGGGTTATGCTATTCATTTATTTCTACTTATTTATAATTAAAATGTATTATATTTAAATAAAAAAGCTGAATATTTTTTTTGCTATATTTATCAAAAAATTTCTAAAAATTTACATAATATTAAATTCACGCTCTATAATTTGAGCTAAAGTTAATTTGAAAAATCTTCTATATTTAAATTTTTGCTTTTGCTCCACAAATAATTCTTCACAAAAATACTGCTCCACATAAAAATCTTCTGCAACAGTTAACAAAACAATATCAGGTTTTAAGTCAAATATTTTACGAGGAGATATAGCATTATAACCAACCTTATCATCATATGTTAGGACTTCTAATTTCTCATATTTTTTATCAGAAACAGCTATGATATTTAAACTTGATAAATCAAAACTATCCTTTATCTCTTGAAAATATTTTCCAACACCATAAAGTATAATTTTTTTATTTTTATACTTTCTTTTTAATTTTTCAAATTGTTTATCTGCATTTTGCAACTTAAACTCATCAATATACTGCATATCTATTCCTCTATATTATAAATTTTTTCAAGATATTCATTATCAGTCCTAAAATTCTTTAAATCATAATATTTATTTTCTAAAATTGGCAAATCTATCTTAAATAAATATTTAAACAAATACCTGTAAAAATTTACTAATGTAAAATATTTAGGTAACAAAATTTTATTATTTCCTGAATATATTCCAAATAAAATAT
>CALVEW010000154.1 GCA_944326645.1 Candidatus Gastranaerophilales bacterium | reverse complement strand
ATTTAATTTAATGCCCTGGTTGACCATTCACACAACTTAGTTAAAATGCTCTTTTAGAAATTGTCCCAATCAAATCATCAGCTTCAAAACCTTCCTTTGTATAAATAGGAATATCAAAAGCTTGCAAACCTTCTACAATAAATCCCATCTGTACAGACAAAGAATCAGGCATAGATTCTCTATTTGCCTTGTAATCTTCATATAATTCAGTTCTAAAAGTATTATGAGAGACATCAAATGTAACAGCAATAGAATCAGGTTTTATTTTCTTTAATAAATCAAAAATCGCTTTAAAGAAACCATAAACAGCCCAAGTTGGTTGATTTTGAGAATTTTTCATCGCAGTTCTTTCTAACGCAAAATATTGCCTAAATGCTAAAGCATGTCCATCAATCAAAACTAATGTCTTACTCATAAAACCCTTCCAACCTAAACTTTACTTTATTCTATTGTATCAATTAAAGCGAATAAGTCCAGAATTGTAATATTTATAATTAATTTGTCATATAATAAAATTTATGAAAAAGATTTTAATTATTTTATTATTATTTATTTTTTCGCTTCCTACATTTTCTGATGAAGTATATTCAAACTTAAAACAAGAAAACGAATACTATTGTGGACCTGTAAGTTCTGCTAATACAATAATAAACCTATTTAATATTAATCAACCTAATTTAGTAGAAAAACTTGCAAATTATGAAAAAACAAAAGAAACAGGAACAACTGTCACTAATTTATGCAAAGGTATAGATAAATTCTTAAAAAAGAATAATATAAAATCTAACATTTCATACTTTGGATTTATAAATGCAGATAAAAAATATCAAAAATCAAAAGATATAAATATCTCTCAATTACAAGGACAAGGAATAGTTAATATAGGAATCTATAAAAGATATAATAAAGAATTTATAAGACAAGAAGGTCATTTTATATCTCTTGTCGGAATTTCAGATAATTCTATATATGTATTAGACCCTTATAATAAACATAGTGATTTAGAAACTTGGACATTTGAAAAACAAAAACTTAATCTTATTAATAAAGATAAAATTGAAACATTTACACAATCAGATGAAGTTTATATAATTACCACTCCAATTGAATACTTAGATGAAGGAGAATTTGCAATAATAAATGGAATTATAATTATTAATTAACATCAGCTTTAACTTCTTTACCACTATCATCTAAATAACGACTTTCCACTTTTCCATCAGAAGTTTTTACAAGAAACTCCATAACTTCAGTTTCATTACCATTAACTTTAACAGATGATAATTTTTGATTTAATACTTCACCATTAAGATTTTCTAAAAAATTATTCATATTATCTACAGATTGTTTTTCTTCAGAGTTGGAAGTCTTTAAATGCTCCATTATTTTATCAATATTGCCACCAAAACTTACCTGTCCATTATTATCAATAGTAACTGTCGCCTTTGCACCTTGATGTGATAATGTACAAGTATTATTTTGATCCCATTCTGAAACATTAACACCTGAAGCTTTTAAAGAAGCAAAATCAGATTCACAAGATTTTTTAGCATCTGATATTTTTTGATTATCAACATTTTGAGCTTCAGTTTTATTAGAAACAGCTTTTGTATCAGGATTTGAAACATTAAAAATACTGTTATTATTATTTGTATTCTGAACATTTGTCCCCTGATTATGCTTTTTTATCGTATAATCACTATTTACACCTGATGTTCCGTTAACTGATACCATAGCTATATCCTCTCTTCTTTGTTTATATATATAAAGTATATAATATATCTTATATTTTTTATTTTTTTATTTTTTTTACAAATATTTACAATTAATAATTAGAATTTTTTTTATTATACAAAAGAGCAAATATTTTTTTGTTTATGTTTTATTCAAATAGGTTAATTCTGTATGGATTTAGGCAAAATACAACAATTTAATTACCCCGTAAATACTTTGTATCAAAACAAAAAAGAAGATACAAAACATATTAGTGTGCCTAAAAATATCAATAATACTTACTTTAGAGGAGCTTATGATAAGTATTCAGACAAAAACATCATACTAAATCCAACTTTTTCTAAATCAGATATTACAAAATTAGCTCACAATAGTACAATTACATTTAAAAGCTTAAGTAAACAACAGAACTTAAAAGATAGAAAAAAAAGAAATAACGAATTAGGATATAAAGAACTTTCGGATACAGAATTTAAACGAATAAAACCACAAGTAGAAAAAAAACTTGTCAATATGGATAAAGATCTTAGCAAAAACCTTAATAAACATAATATTCTTATTACTGATAAAATTTTATCTAATGAAAAATTTTATAATAACCCAAATATAATGAATAAATTAAGCAATATAATTTATTTTACAGATACTAGTGATAAAAATATGATTGCAAACACTATTTTTTCTAATAATGAATTATATGAAGATAAAAATATAATACACGAAACAAGCAATATAATTTCATCTATTACAACTCCTGAAAAAGCAAGATTTGCAAAAAGAATTTTAACAGACAAAAGACTATACAGGAATCCAAATATAATAAAATATGCAACAACATCAATAAACTCAATTAAAAATCTAGAACAATCAAAAATAAAATCTAATATGCTAGATAAAATTTTATCTGATGAAAAATTATATAATAATAAGAATGTAATGAATGAAATTACAGATATTATTATTTCAATCAATAACACTGAAAAATTCAAAGTAAAATCTGATTTGATAGAGAAAATACTATTAGATAAAAAATTATATAGTAATAAAAGTTTTATGAATAATGCAGGAAATATTATTGCATCTACAAATAATTCACAACAAGCAAAAATAGCCGATAGAATCCTATCCGATGAAAGATTATTTAATAATGAAAACTTTATGAATCAAGCTGGAGATATTATTAAATACACATATACTCCTGAACAAGCAAAAATAAAATCAGATATGATTAATAAAATTCTATCTAATGAAAGATTATATAATAATGAAAACTTTATGAGTACAGCTGGAGATATTATTGAATACACATATACTCTAGAACAAGCAAAATCAAAATCAGATATAATTGATAAAATTCTATCTGATGAAAAATTATTTAATAATGAAAACTTTATAAGTAAAGCTGGAAATATTATTAAAAACACATATACTCCAGAACAAGTAAATTGGATCAATAAAATATTTTCTGATGAAAAATTATTTAATAATGAAAACTTTATGGATAATGTTGGCAATATTATTTTTCAAGTAGACAAAACTAAATTGGATTATGCTGACAATTTAATAAAACAATTCAAAGAGAATGAGTTAACAGCAGAACAAATTTCTATTTTGTTAAAAAATTATGGAGAAATATCATATAAAGATATCCAAAAACTTAAGAATACAATAGGTAGAGAACAAGTTAATAAAATGAACGAAACAGATTTGCTTGTAGCTGCTCAGTTCCCATTACTTGCAGGAAAACAAAATATTAACGAAATTCCTATTGAAGAAAAAAGAGGTATATTACGTAACTTAGTTGCTAATAATACAGGCTTATTTGAAATATCAGATGATTTAGCTAAAGATTTTCCATTAATACCTCGAAATCAAGAGCAATATTGTACATTACTACCTACGATTGTTCGTTCTTTGGGGGTTGATGTTACTCCATTAAAACCTGATACAAAAGTTGAAAACTTTAATAATTCAATGAGTAATTTGTCACAATCTCTTGCAAAATTATCAGATAATGATTTTGCAAATATTACTATTACTCAAGAATATTCAAAGGATGATTTTATAAAAACTGTTTTATCAAAAGTAAAAGATTTATCAAGAGAAGATAGACAAAAAGTTTATGACTATTATGGATTTGAACTCCATCATAACAAAGGTAATAAAGAAACAGGATTCTCAATTACAGGTTATCCGATTAACCTAAACAACGGTAAAAAACTTGCTCAAATTACAGATCCTAAAACAAAAGAAGTTGTTGAAAATTTAAGAGGTGATGTAATAAGATTCTCTGAAAACAATAGTATTAAATCTAATAATCCTGAGGTTGAAAAATTCTTAAATGAAATTATTGATGCATTACCTGAATTAAGAACAACGATAGGTAAAGGACAACATTCAACTCACGATTTTGATATTATGCAACATTCATTAAAAGTTATGCAAAAAGTAACTCAAGATCCTAAATTTAATGAATTAAATGA
>CALVEW010000153.1 GCA_944326645.1 Candidatus Gastranaerophilales bacterium | reverse complement strand
TACAAATGGTTCTGATTCAATCGTAATAACAGGAACAACAGGGGAGTCTCCAACGTTAACTCATGATGAAGAAATAGAAATTTTGAAAGTTGCAAAGAAAGCTGTTAAAAATAATGCCAAAATAATTATGGGAACAGGTTCAAACTGCACAAAAACAGCTGTTGAAATGTCAAAATTAGCGGAAGAAAATGGAGCAGATGCAGTTTTGTGTGTTGTACCTTACTATAACAAACCTTCACAAAAAGGTATGATTGCACATTATTCAGCTATTGCAGAAGCTGTTTCTATCCCAATTATTATGTATAATATTCCATCAAGAACCGGTGTTAACATGTCTGTTGAAACAGTAAAATACCTTGCAAATAAATATAAAAATATAGCTGCTTTAAAACAAAGTTTTGGTGATATGGATACTATTACAGAACTAAATATAAATACACCAGATGACTTTACAATATTGAGTGGTGATGATAGTCTAACACTTCCAATGATGTCATTAGGTGTTCATGGGGTAATTTCAGTTGCATCTCATATATTTGGTAATGAGCTAAAAACAATGATAAAAGAATTTAAGTCAGGTAATATAGAAAAAGCAAGACAAATTCATAATGCATTGTATCCAAGCTTTAGAAAATTATTTATGGCACCAAATCCAACTCCTGTAAAAGCTGTTTTAGCTAATATGGGAATTATTGATGAATATTTAAGAGAGCCATTGGTTCCATTAACAAATGAAGAAAAAACAGAATTATTCTCTGCAATACAATCTACTAGGGCTAACCTAGATGCATTATTGTAATAATTATGTTTTTGTTAAAATATAATTGAACATAAATTTTAATAGGGAGTTTAACAATAAATGAAAAATCGAATTATAATGTTTTGGGCTATTGTAGCTATCGTAATAGTTTCACTTGTATTAATCTTTACAAAACCAACTAAGCTTGGTTTAGACTTGGTAGGTGGATCAAGATTAGTGTTAGAGGCTCAGACATCAAATTCTATTGCAAAAATTACACCTGATATGATGGATAGCTTACAATTTGCTATTGAAAACAGAGTTAATAAACTAGGTGTTGCAGAAACAGTTGTTCAACGTTCAGGCGAAAACCGATTAGTTGTTGAGATTCCTGACGTATCAGATTTAGAACAAGCAAAAGCATTTATTGGTGATACTGCAGAATTAGAATTCAAAGCACCAATGCCTAGTATGAATAATGATATGTACACAGAAAACTGGATTTCAACAGGTTTGACTGGTAAAGACTTATCAAAAGCTAATTTAAGCACTAATTCATCAAACGGACAATGGGTTGTTGATTTAGAATTCAATGCAGAAGGAACAAGAAAATTTGCTAAACTAACAAGAGCATTAGTAGGCAAACCAATGGCAATATTCTTCAATGGAGAAATGCAATCAGCTCCTGTAATTAGAGAACCGATTATGGAAGGTAGAGCTCAGATTTCAGGTGGTGACAATGGTTTCCAATATGAAGAAGCTAAGAAAATGGTTGACTTGTTGAACGCAGGTGCTTTACCTGTTCCGGCTAAAATTATTGAAGAAAATACAGTTGGACCAACTTTAGGTGCTGATAGTATTGCAAAATCTAAAGTTGCAGGTATGATTGGTCTTGGACTTGTAATGTTATTTATGGTTGCTTATTATAGAGTCCCTGGCTTAATTGCAGATATAGCACTTTGTATTTATGGCTTAATCTTATTTGCGATATTTAAAACAATACCTGTTACAATGACATTAGCAGGGATTGCAGGTTTCATATTAAGTATAGGTATGGCAGTTGATGCTAATATCCTGATTTTTGAAAGAACAAAAGAAGAATTAAGAGCAGGCAGAACATTATTTACTGCGATTAATACAGGTTTTGACAGAGCATTTACAAGTATTTTTGACTCTAATATGACAACAATTATTACTTGTGTAATCCTTTATTGCTTAGGAACAAGTATTGTAAAAGGTTTTGCTTTAACTCTTGCATTAGGTGTTGTTGTTTCAATGTTCTCAGCGATTACAATAACTAAAAACTTTATGTTACTAATGTTTGGAACAAAATCACTTACAAATCCTGCATTGTTTGGGTTGAGAAAAGATGAAATCGGTCAAGGTTATCAAGTTAACGAATCTAAAAAAGAGAATGCAAAATTTGGAATTATTGATTAATTAAGATAATAAAAGGAAAGGTTATATATTATGAAACTCAATATAGTAAAGATTAGATTTTGGTGTTTAGCTTTTTCAGCTCTATTAATACTTCCGGGATTAATAGGTATGATTTATTCAACAATAACATCTCCTACACACACACCATTGAAAGTTGGTATTGATTATACAGGTGGTACAACTTTACAGTATGGTGTTAAAAAAGATGTTACTAACGCAGAAATTGCTAAAATAAGAACTAATCTTGAGGCAAATAATATAGAAAATCCTTATATACAGATAGTAAATGTTAATGCAAAGAAAAACGATAGCAACTTAAAAGCTATGATTTCTATAAGAACTAAGTTTATTGATAGCAAATCAAATGAACAAAACACAATAACACAAGTTATCCAAAAAGATTATCCTGATGCTCAACTTGTTCAAGTTGCATCTGTTGGGCCTACAATGGGAAAAGAATTGTTCAAAAATTCTTTAATCGGATTGAGTTTAGCTCTTTTAGGTATAGTTTGTTACTTAACAATCAGATTCCAATTTGATTATGCTCTAACTGCAATCTTAGGGCTTGTTCACGACGTTTTATTTGTTTGTGGTGTGTTTGCATTAATGGGTATTTTCAAAGGCGTTGAAATCGATTCTTTATTCGTTACTGCAATATTAACAGTAATCGGTTTCTCTGTTCACGATACAATTGTTGTATTTGACAGAATTAGAGAAAATTTAAGATATTATGCTAAGAAAATGACTTTCAGCGAAATCATTAACTATAGTGTTGAACAAACAATGGCAAGAAGTATCAATACTTCATTAACAACATTGATAACATTGTTAGCATTATATTTCTTTGGTGGAGTTACAACAAAGAACTTTGTACTTGCAATGATTCTAGGTATAACAATTGGTACATATTCAAGTATTTTCTTCTGTACAGTATTGATTGATATTTGGAAAGATAAAGCTCCTGGAGCAACTACAAAGAAAGTTGAAACAGCTGCTGCTTAATGGTTTAGCCTATGAAAAAAACAGAACTTCTTGCACCTGCTAAAGATTTAGAAACTGCAAAACTTGCAATCGATTGTGGTGCAGATGCTGTTTATATCGGAGGTCCTTCTTTTGGGGCAAGATACAAGGCAGGCAACTCATTAGAGGATTTAAAAGAACTTGTTCAATATGCTCATAAGTTCTATGTAAAAATATATGTGACAGTTAATACTATTGTTACAGATATAGAACTTGATGAGGTAAAAGAACTTATAAAAAAACTTTATGAAATCGGGGTTGATGGAATAATTGTTCAAGATATGGGTATACTTAAACTTGCGATTGACAAGCAAATCCCGCCTATTCCATTACATATAAGCACCCAATGCGATAATAGATTTTTAGAGAAGGTTAAATTCTTTGAGGAAATTGGAATTCCAAGAGTTGTTTTGGCTCGTGAATTATCACTTGATGAGATAAGAGAGATTAAGAACAATACAAATGTAGAGTTGGAATGCTTTATACACGGGGCTTTGTGTGTTTCTTATAGCGGACAATGTTATTTGAGCCAATGTATTGGTGGACGTTCTGCAAATAGGGGTGAATGTGCTCAACCTTGCAGGAAAAAATATTCTCTCATTGATGATAAAGGAAATGTTATTGCAAAAGACAAACACCTTTTATCGACAAAAGATTTTAATGCTACAAAATACTTGAAAGAAATGGTTGATATCGGGGTAAAATCATTCAAGATAGAAGGTAGATTAAAAGATACTGACTATGTGAAAAATGTTGTTCTTTATTATAGAAAAGAACTTGATAAAATATGCGGAAAAACATCTTCCGGAACAATTTTGACTAACTTTGAACCTAACATAACAAAGAGCTTTAATCGAGATTATACAGATTATTTCTTGGAAAAAAGAAAAGACTGTTTTAATTTTGATACTCCGAAAGGTCAATATTTGGGCAAGGTTACAAAGATTGGTAAAAACTTTTTTGAAACAGATACAAAAGAAAATATTAACCCACAAGACGGACTTTCAATAGGAGAAGAAGGTTGTCTTGTGAATAAGGTTGACGGGAAAAACATTTTCCCTAACAA
>CALVEW010000152.1 GCA_944326645.1 Candidatus Gastranaerophilales bacterium | reverse complement strand
TTTGATTTTTACCATCTTTTTTGCTAAAAGCCTTTTCAGCTTCCAAGAATACATTTTGGTCTATTTTCTTACCAGTTTTATCATATAAGATTCTTTTTCCGTCTTCTATTTTCCAGTAATTACCGGTTTTTGAGCCTACTAATTTGAATCCTGCCATTACTACACCTCATTATACACTTATTCCTAATTTGTTTATATTGACGGCTATTTTATCTGAATCTTTAGTAATAATAATTCTTTTTTTACATTAATTTACAAAAAATAAATTTAATAATTTAACTTATACTTATTTATAAAATAAACTTTAAAAAAAATATTTTTATAAAATTAAAAATAATAAAACAAAAAATAAAAATTCGAAAATTAAAATTTAAAACAAATTAAAAAATCGAAACGATATATACAAATAATAAATCAATACAAAAACAAATAATCTAATCGATATATACTTATAATATTTAACAAAATGATAATAATTTGAGCATACAAATTTAAACTGTTATTATAAAACTATGGATAGTTTTTTACCATATATTACAGGTGATGGCTCTGTTGGATTATATAGCGAAGAATTTAATGACATATACCACTCAGGATATGGTGCATTAACTGAAGCTTATGAAAAATTTGTTTTGCCTAATATAAACATAAATAAAAATATAAATGTTTTAGATATCTGTTATGGACTAGGATATAATTCAAAAGCATTTTTAAATTATTATGGAAAAAATAAAGAAATAACATTTGATTGTTTAGACATTGATAAAAATTTAATACTACTATCACCATTTATAAAAACAAATCATACATTAACAGATTATTTTAAAAAGCCAAATAATAAACATGCAAGATTAAGCAAATATAAAAAATATAAAATAGATGATTGGGTCAATATCATATTATTAGAAAACCTATGTAAAGAATTTAAAAATGAATTTTATATAGAATCAATCTTAAATAATAAGAAATTTGTGTCTTATTTAAACAACAAGATCGTTAAAATAGGCAAATTTTATCAAAAAAATAGGATAAATACCCCTAACGAGGCTAATAAATGCCTCAATTTACATAATATATATTATCAGTATTTATCGAAACGATATATTAGGAATAAAAAAGATAATATAAAATTTCATTTTTATGTTGATGATGCAAGAAATACAGTTAAACAATTAGATAAAGAATATGATGTAATCTTCTTAGATGCATTTACGACAAATAAGTGTCCACAATTATGGTCACTTGATTTTATAGGTGAATTATACAGATTAACAAGTAAGGATGGAGTATTACTAACTTATTCAAATTCTGTTATAGTAAGAAATACTTTCCTTGAAGCAGGTTATTTTGTAGGTAAAATATTAAACAAGAAAAATAAATCTATTGGAACAATTGCTTCAAAAGATTATAAAAAAATAAAAAATCATTTAAATGAATATGAACAAGGTCTTTTAAAAACCAGAGCAGGGATACCATATAGAGATAGAAATTTATCAAATACAGCAGAAGAAATTATAAATTATAGAAATAATGAAGTGAATAATTCTAATCTAATTTCAACATCTAAATACTTAAAAGATAGAGGTAAAAAATGAAATACGATGTTATAGTTGTAGGTGGAGGAACAGCAGGATGTGCTTGTGCATATACCTCGGGAAAACTTGGGTTAAAAACGTTAATAATAGAAAAAAATTCATACCTAGGCGGAACTATGACAGGAGGACTTGTAACCCCTGCAATGAATACAATCTCAAAAGATAATACAGATTTTTATAAAAAATTAGTCAAAAAACTATCATCACTAGGCGGACAAGCGACATATTCAGATGGGAATAAAGGATGGTTTAATCCTGAGCTTCTAAAAATCGCACTTGATGAAATGATGAATCAAGCAAAAGTTGATGTTTTATTTGATACAGAAATTGAAGATGTAATTTGTGAAAAAAATCACGTTAAAGCGATAAAAATAAACTCAGAAATATTATCGGAATATATCGAAACAACTAACATTGTAGACTCAACCGGAGATTGCAATTTTTCAAAAAAAATTAATTGCAATTTTTTAAATAAATCAGATGAATTACAGCCAAATAATTTAAGATTTATAATGAGTGGAATAGATTTAGATAAATTTTCGAAATGGATAATGGAATTTGATAAAGATAGAAGTGTAACAACATCAGCTGTTATAGATGGACAAATACATTTATCCACAGCTTATACTTGGGATAGTGATAGAAATTGGGCATTAAAACCTTTCTTTGACGATGCAGTAAAGAAAAAAATACTTAAATACAAAGATACAAGCTATTTTCAAGTATTTACAATCCCTGGAATGCCTGGTTCATTGGCTTTTAATACCCCAAGAATAGTATCGGACCCTGAAATTAACCCTTTAGATCCTATTCAAAGATCAAAAGCACTACAATCAGGTAGACAGAGCATATTAAGAATAGCTAATTTTTGTAAAATATATCTTTTAGGTTTTGAAAATTCATACATTTCATCTATTGCAAACACTCTAGGTGTAAGGGTTTCAAGAAGATTAAAAGGGCAATATATATATACTATTGAAGATTTAAGAACAGGAAAAACATTTAGCAATCCTTGTTTAATATCTGATTACCCTGTTGATATACATTCAAGTAAGAAAAATTCATCTGTTTTAGAAAAAACTAAAGGCTATTCATTGCCAATAGAATCACTTATTTCGGCTGATTATGACAATTTATTTGTAGCAGGCAGATGTATTTCAACTGATTTTGAATCACAAGCAGCATTAAGAATAATTCCGAGTTGCTTTTCAATGGGAGAAGGTATAGCTAAGTATATTGCCTCATTGTCGCATTAAAATCTTAGTTTTTTGAGTTATACCATAATAAAAAGGAGGAATAATATTATGGAAGGCTCAAAAACAGAACAAGAATTATTAAATGCTTTTGCAGGTGAATCACAAGCAAGAAACAGATATACCATGTATGCTAATATAGCTAAAAAAGAAGGATATGAAAAAATTGCTGAGATTTTTTTAGAAACTGCAGACAACGAAAGAGAACATGCAAAGTTATTTTATCAGCATATTCCAGAAGGAATGAAAATGGTTCAAGCAAAATATCCATTCTTTATAGGAAGCACCAAAGAAAATTTAAAAGCAGCCTTATTAGGAGAACAAGATGAGTGGGAAAATATATATAAGAATTCAGCAGAAATAGCTAAATCAGAAGGTTACAAAGCAATATCCGAACTTTTTACACATATTATTGAAGTAGAAAAACATCATTCACATAGATATTCAGAACTATTGAAATTGGTTGAAAAAGGAGAATTTTTCTCTAAAAAACAAGAAACACAATGGAAATGTCGCAAATGCGGATATATTTTAATCTCAAAATGTGCGCCTGAAAAATGTCCACTTTGCTCACATCCACAAGGATATTTCGAACGTTTTTATGAAAAATATTAATCTGCTACGTAGTAGATATTTTAAATGAGCAGCGGGTTTGGTGGTGATGTCTAGTAGCCATAAGTGATACTAGGGATTTAAACCAAACCGGAATTAAATCGTAACATGACTACCTACGTAGTAGATATTTTAAATGAGCAGCGGGTTTGGTGGTGATGTCTAGTAGCCATAAGTAATACTAGGGATTTAAACCAAACCGGAATTAAATCGTAACATGACTACCTACGTAGTAGATATAAAGATTTTATAAGGAAATCTTAATATGCGTATTTTTTACCTTATAATGATAATGTAAATAATAATTTAGATGAGGTTAAAGATATGCAAACAGTTTCAGAACTATTATCAAAATTAAATGATACAGACAAAAACGTAATAGAAAATAAATTAGTAGATATAGGAAGTTCTGCAGTTCCTGAGTTAGTTAACCAATTACAAGTTGTAAGAGGTATTAAAAGAGGAGTTGTAGCTATGACTCTTATCAGAATTGGTTCTCCATCTGTTGAATATCTTAAAAAAGCAGCTCAAAACAATAAAGATTTTGAATGGGTTGCAGAATACTTAATTTCTGAAATTAATTGTAAAAAAGCTGCATAAGCAGTTAATATATCAATCTAGAAAAAAAGACTTATGGTTTATAATCATAAGTCTTTTTATTTTGACAATATCTTCAAGTATTATACTTGTTATTTCCCCCTAAACTTTACCCATTTACTCCTAGCTGAATAATTTAAAAGTTAAATCAACGTTATCCTGAATAACTTTTTTCAAATCATCTTGTTCTGTTTTTATTGATGTTCTTTCTGCTTCTAATTTTTGTAAATCTGTATCTAT
>CALVEW010000151.1 GCA_944326645.1 Candidatus Gastranaerophilales bacterium | reverse complement strand
AATTCATCTGATTTATTTTTTACTGCGTCATTAAAATTAAAGTTAAAACCATAATCATAACTTTTAAAATTAAGATATGGCATAAATTTGTCGGAATTATTTGCAATATATCCGTTGAAGATAGGAGTATCAAAAGTTTTTATTGGCTTTGCATACTTTTTATCATCTTGGAAATAAATATTTTGATTTGGTAAATATCCCAAATTATAATTTGTACTCATAATAATCCCCTATATATTTATAAAGAAAAATTCCATTTAAAAATTGATTATTTTAGTCCAAAACGTAACAATTTGTAAAATCATATTTTGCAGGTAAATATGTTAAAAAAATTGTTCAAATTAGGATTATTATATTAATATGAACAAAATTTATCATATAACAGAAAGAGAATTTGAAGTTCTTAAACTATTAATTCAAGGATATTCAAATCCTCAAATCGCTGAAAAACTTAATATTACAGTACATACTGTAAAGGCTCATATTTCATCAATATATGAAAAAACAGGAGTTAATTCTAGGGTAAATCTTACAGTATTAGCTTGTTCATATGGCGTAAATAATAATTTAACTGCATAATTTAATAGTTAGTTTTGGTTAAATTAGAGTATAATATATTTATGCTTCCTAGAAATTATCGCTTGAAAAATAAATATGCTTTTACAGCAACATATAAAATACAAAATTCCTTTTATAAAAATGGGATAATAATGTTTGTTGGCAAAAAATCTGAGAGTATTAACAATCCTAAAATAGGATTTGTTGTTAGCAAAAAAACTCATAAAAGAGCTGTTAAAAGAAACAGGCTTAAAAGATTAATGCGAGAATCTGTTAGGTTGATAATTAAAGATAATTTTGATTTTAAAAATGTTCAATCAATTATATTTGTAGGGAAAACTCAAGCATTAGGCAAATCATTTGACGAAATTGATAACTCCATTAAATTATTATTAAAGGAGATTATCTAATGCCGATGATAGAAAGGGCAACTCCGCCTAATGTAAGAGTCAATGATGAAACAAAATTATATCCCAGATATCCTTCAGGTTTGTTAGAAAATCAAAGTACATTGTATCGTTATGGTTATTCTGATTGTAAACATCCGATTCTTAGAATTGTTGATTACATAACAGATTACAACGGGCATTATCTAAAGCCTGGCATGTATGAATTAGCGCTTAGTGATGATAAAGAATTTTTATTAATAATTCAATCTGGAGAGCTAATGGCTGTTATTCCTGTATTTAAACTTGCCGAAAACCAAGCAGAAGTTGAAAAATACAAAAAAGAACGAGATATGAATACAGGTAAAATCAAATATAAACCTGAAAAAACAAGATTTCAAGAACGATTACAAAAAGTTTTACAAAGAAAATATGCTGAAGATTCTATCACTCCTGAACCTGAAGAATATGTTTATCAAAATGCAACTATAGAATATATTCCTGAAGGAGGTTATTATTTGGTAACATATGAAAACGGAATGTATCGTGCATGGGGAGCTATAAAAACCCGTTCAGGTTTGGGGAAAAATCCTCCTGAAATAAGAAAATAAAAATAAATATAAAAAAGCCTGAGATAATATTAACCTCAGGCTTTTAAGTAAAATTTATGAATTATGCATTTGCATTTTCTTCAACTTTTTCTTCGTTATTTTGATTTCCTGATTTTTTCTCAAAAACGATTTTTTCATCTTTAAGTTTGAGAACAATCGTATCGCCATCTTGATATGCATTAGTAAGAATTTCTTCTGCTAATTCATCTTCAATTTTGCGTTGGATTAATCTTCTTAAAGGTCTCGCACCATAAGCTTCAGAGTAACCGTCTTTTGCAAGATAATCTTTAACTTCATCAGTAACTTCAATAGATAATCCACGTTCTGATAATCTCTTGAATAAGTCTTTCATCATCAAGTCAACGATTTCTCTGATTTCTTCTTTAGAAAGATGAGCAAATACGATAATATCATCGATACGGTTAAGGAATTCAGGTCTGAATGCTTTCTTCAATTCCTCATTAACTGTATCTTTAAGTTTTTCGTACTTATCTTTCTTTTCGTTTTCTGCAGTAGAGAATCCAAGTTTCCCTTGAGTTGTAATCATACTAGCACCAACGTTAGAAGTCATGATGATAACAGTATTTTTGAAGTTAATATGACGACCTTTAGCATCTGTTAATCTACCGTCATCAAGAATTTGCAACATGATATTAAAGATATCAGGGTGCGCTTTTTCGATTTCGTCAAAAAGAATAACGGAATAAGGTTTCTTTCTAACTAATTCAGATAATTGTCCGCCATCATCATATCCAACATATCCTGGAGGAGAACCAATCAACTTAGCAGTTGAGTGTTTTTCCATAAATTCTGACATATCGACACGAATCATGTTATCTTCAGAGCCAAACATAGCTTCAGCAAGAGCTTTAGCAAGTTCAGTTTTACCAACCCCTGTAGGTCCTGAGAAGATGAAACTACCGATTGGTCTGTTAGGTGATTTTAAGCCAACTCTAGCACGTCTGATTGCTTTAGATATAGCAACAACAGCATCACTTTGGCCAATAACACGTTCGTGTAAAATATTTTCAAGTTTTAATAATCTTTCACTTTCGCCTTCAGTTAATCTTGTTACAGGAACACCTGTCATTGTAGCGATAACTTGAGCAACATCTTCTTCTGTAACAACAGGTTTGTTTGCTTCGTTATCTTTTTTCCATTGTTCTGTAACTTCTCTGATTTTATCTTTCATATCAGCTTCATCGTCACGAAGAGAAGATGCTTTTTCAAAATCTTGATTTCTTATAGCTTCTTCTTTTTCTTTAACGATTTCTCTAAGTTCTTTATCTAATTCTCTAGCTTCAGGACATAGAGAAGAAACTTTTAATCTTACTTTAGAGCTAGCTTCATCCAAAGCATCGATAGCTTTGTCCGGTAAGAATCTATCAGTTACATATTTAGCTGATAACTTTGTCGCAGCAATAACTGCTTCATCAGAGATAATAAGTTCGTGGTGTTCTTCGTATTTGAACTTAAGGCCTCTAATGATTTCAATAGTTTCATCAATAGAAGGTTCTTCAATAATAATTGATTGGAATCTTCTTTCAAGCGCAGAGTCTTTTTCGATGTATTTTCTATATTCATCAAGAGTAGTTGCACCAATAACTTGGATTTCACCTCTTGATAATGCAGGTTTAAGTATGTTAGCAGCATCGATAGCACCTTCAGCAGCACCAGCTCCGATTAGGGTATGCATTTCATCGATAACTAAAATAACATTTCCTGCTTGTCTGATTTCATCCATGATTTTTTTAAGACGTTCTTCAAACTCACCTCTATATTTAGTACCGGCAATTAAAAGTCCCATATCTAATTGGATAACTTTTTTGCCTTCTAAAATATCAGGCACTTCACCGTTAACGATTCTAGTCGCTAAACCTTCAGCAACAGCAGTTTTACCAACCCCAGGTTCTCCTAAAAGAACAGGATTGTTTTTAGTACGTCTTGCAAGAATTTGGATAACTCTTTCAATTTCTTTTTCACGACCAACAACAGGGTCCAATCTCATTTCAGCTGCAGCTAAAGTTAAGTCAGTACCATATTCATCAAGACTAGGTGTTTTAACTTTAGATGTAGGAGCAGAGCCTCCGCCTCCTGATGAAACTGTTTGAGATTTTGATTCTCCTAACATTTTAACAACATTAGTTCTAATTTTGTTAAGGTCAACTCCAAGATTTTCAAGCACTCTTGCAGCAACCCCTTCACCTTCTCTTATAAGACCTAACAATAAGTGTTCAGTCCCTATATAATTGTGTCCAAGTTGTCTTGCTTCATCCCAAGAAAGTTCTAGAACTCTTTTAGCTCTAGGAGTAAATGGAATTTCAACAGCCACGAAACCAGAACCTCTGCCGATAATTTTTTCAACTTCGACACGAGCATCTTTTAGGTTAACTCCCATTGATTTAAGAGTTTTAGCTGCAACACCGGTACCTTCACCGATAAGCCCTAAAAGAACTTGTTCTGTTCCAACAAAATTGTGGCCTAATCTTCTAGCCTCTTCTTGAGCAAGCATTATAACTTTAATAGCTTTCTCTGTAAAACGTTCGAACATTTAATTCTCCTATATTATGCATAAATAATAATGATATATCATACACTATGTTACCTAAAAACCCTAAAACTTTCAAGTGGGTCGAGGGAATTACTATAAAAAAATAACCACTAATTATTAGTGGTTATTTTTTATAAGTATTAAATCTTAAATTTTAAACTTTCCATTTCCCGATTCTAATATTATGAGCTTC
>CALVEW010000150.1 GCA_944326645.1 Candidatus Gastranaerophilales bacterium | reverse complement strand
ATAGATACAGATTTACAAAAATTAGAAGCAGAAAGAACATCAATAAAAACAGAACAAGATGATTTGAAAAAAGTTATCAATGATAATGTTGATTTAACTTTTAAATTATTCAGCTAAGGGTAAAGGGGTAAATTGTAGGGGTAAATAATTGGCTTATTATTTTATTTGATATTTTTTATTATTAATGTACAATTTTATTTGTACATTTTATGAAAGGGTGTTTAAATGGCAAAAGAAGAGAAAGAACTTGCAGTTATTGAAAGAAGTGATACTGAGCAATTAAAAATTTCTATTAGTGAATACAATGGTAAAAGTTATCTTAACATGAGAATATTTTTTACAAATGATGGTGGCTCTACTTGGATTCCAACTAAAAAAGGTGTTACATTCACTCCTGATCAAATGGAAATTTTAAGAGATGCCGTAGATGATGCAATGAAAGAATTTATGTCAGAAGAATAATTATGAATTATGCACTTGTCCTTGTAAATATTAAAGGTTTAGGTGTTAAGACATTCAGTTATATAATACCCGATGATATTAAAGATAAAATTAAAATAGGTCAAGCTGTACTTGTTCCGTTTGGTCGTCAAGGTTTAGTTAACGCTTTTGTTGTCGGGTTTTCTGATTATTTGGATGAGTCTATAAAGGCTAAAAAAATAAACAGAATATTGGATGAAACACCTTTGTTTTCTTTGAAGTACCTCAAACTATTGGAGTGGGTTGCTAATTATTACTGTTGCGATTTTGTGACAGTTTTAAATATGGCAATTCCAATGAAGCTGATTGATAAAAATGCAAAGACAGAATATTCGGTTGAATATGTAACATCAGAAGGTGCGACAAAAAGACAAATTGAAATATTGAACAAGTTACAAGAAACAGGGCGTTTCCCTTTAATAGATTTTGAGAGAGTTGCAAAAACTACACGTGCAACTATGAAAAAACTTGAATCAATGGGATGTGTTAAATTCCATACAGATGAAATTTATAGAAACCCTTTATCAATATTTTCTGATATAAAACAAGAACCTTTATCAAAGTTATCAGATGTTCAAGAGGAGGTTTATCAAGGTATAAAGAAAAAAATAAATTCTCCAAATCCAATTTTATTACATGGTGTTACTGCATCAGGTAAAACAGAGGTTTATTTCAAGCTTATAGATGATGTAATAAAACAGGGTAAAAATGTCTTGTTTTTGGCTCCTGAAATTGCTTTGGCATCGCAATTAACAAAAAGATTAGCGAGAAAATTCGGAACAGAAGATGTAGCAATTTGGCATAGTAGTATTTCTGATGGTGAAAAATATGATGTATGGAAAAGGCTTTATAATAATGAGATAAAAATTCTTGCAGGTGCTCGTTCTGCGGTATTTGCACCTTTGCAAAATATTGGATTAATAATAGTGGATGAAGAACATGAATCAGCTTATAAACAATCAAATCCAGCTCCTAGATATGATGCAAGAACTATTGCTAAAAAGCTTTCTCAATATTACAAAGCTCCATTAATATTGGGTTCTGCAACGCCTGATATTTCAAATTATTATTATGCAACGAATAACAATAATCTTTTTGAGATGTTAAAAAGATATAATAATGCACCAATGGCAAAGATTAAAGTTATAAATATGCAAGAGTATTCAAAAGCTGCGTATAAATCAGTTATATCAAAACCTTTACAAGCAGAGATTTCTGATACTTTAGCAAAAGGTAAGCAAACAATTTTATTAATAAATAGACGAGGGTTTTCAACCTATACACAATGTAGAGCTTGTGGGCAAGTTATTGAATGTCCTAATTGTGCAATTCCAATGATATGGCATGCTGCTGATAAGAGGTTAAAATGTCATTATTGCGGTCAAGAAAGTTCTTTTCCTGATGAGTGTCCAAATTGTGGTTCTGATGCTTTAAGAAATTCAGGTATGGGAACACAAAAGGTTGAGATGCTTATAAAAGAACTTTATCCTGATGCTCGAGTAGAAAGAATTGATAGTGATATTTTAACAAGGAAAAATGCTCATATTGAGGTATTAAATAGGTTTCAAAAAGGTGAAATAGATATTCTTGTTGGAACACAAATGATTGCAAAAGGATTAGATAATCCAAATGTAACTTTGGTAGGTGTTATAAGTGCAGATGCAAGTTTCAATTTACCTGATTTTAGAGCTGCAGAAAGAGGATTTCAGCTTCTAACACAAGTTGCAGGACGTGCCGGTCGTGGAGAGTATTTAGGTGATGTTATTTTTCAAACATATAATCCTGATTTCTATGCTTTAGAAAGTGCTAAGGAACAAAATTATTCTAAATTCTTTGATACTGAAATTACAGCCAGAGAAGAATTTGATTATCCTCCGTTTAGTCAAATTATAAGGATTATAGTTAGCTGCGAAAATAATTTTAGAGCAGAAAAATCAGCTATGGAAATTGCTATGAGATTAAATACTATGACTGACAAGTTTGGTTTTTCTGAATATTTATCAGTATTGGGTCCTTCACCTTGCGTTATTGAACGTTTAAATGGTTTTTATAGATTCCAAATTCTTATAAAAAATAAATTAAATGAGAAAGGACATTCTTTTGTATCAAAATTCTTTGATAAAATTACCATGCCAAAAGATATAAGATTAGCTATTGATGTTGATCCAATTGATATTTTATAAGTTTGTTTGAGTTATAATTTACCTATGGAATTATTGTATTTAGAGGAAGTTGATTCAACAAATGCATATGTAAAATCCCATGCCAGCAAGCTAAAAGATTTTACAGTTGTATATACTTCTCATCAAACAGCAGGTAGAGGAAGATTATCAAGAAAATGGGTTGATACAGGATCTGATAATATATATATGACATTTTTCTTGAAGCCTTTTGATGAATTTAAGTCTATTTATTCAAATCTTACGCAATATTTATCGGTTATACTTGCTCAAACATTGGAAGATTATGGTGTCGAAGCGAAAATTAAATGGCCAAATGATGTTTTAGTTAATGGGAAAAAAATTGCAGGAATTTTGTCTGAGACCTCAATGCAAGGAAATAAATTCTTAGGTTTGGCTTTGGGGATTGGGATTAATTTGAATACTTCTCAAGAAAATCTTGATAAGATTGATAAACCTGCAACATCTTTAGCAGTTTGTTTGAATCAAAAAATTGATAGAGATAAATTTTTGCATGCCCTTTTAGAAAAGTTTTGTTTGTATTATGATAAATTTATAAATGAGGGCTTTTTGTATATAAAAGATGAATATATCAAAAGGGCATCATTTTTGAACACGAGAGTTTCCATCAATGTATTAGGCGAAATACACGAGGGAATAGCAGTTGGATTAACCGATGATGGAGCTTTGGTTTTAAATGAAAATAATAAAAATCATGTATTTTTAATAGGAGATATATTATGAATGAAAATTTAGCAAATGGCTTAGCCCTAATGGTTATAGGGATGGGTACAGTTTTATTCTTCCTATGTATAATGATTTTTTGCATGGATATCATGTCAAAAGTTGTTATTTGGTTGAATAAAATATTTCCAGAAGTTATTCCAGAGACAACCGGTTCAAAAAGATCAGTAAAAAGTTCAAATGATGAAGAAGTTGCTGTAGCTATATTGTCAGCAATGATGAAAAAATAAGGTACTTGTCTTAAGAGTATCTTTTTTTATGCTTAAAAAATTTTGTATTATAGAGAGGATAAAGAAATGACAAAAAAACTAATTAAAGTTATGGATACTTCTTTCAGAGACGGTTTTCAATCCGTTTATGGTGCAAGAGTATTCGTTGATGATTTTCTTCCTGCATTAAAATCAGCAGTAGATGCAGGTATCAGACATTTTGAAGTTGCAGGTGGTGCTAGATTCCAATCACCAATTTTCTACTGTAACGAAAATGCTTTTGAAACAATGGATAAAATCAGAGCAGCAGTTGGTCCAGATATCAACTTACAATCATTAGCTCGTGGTGTTAACGTTGTAGGTTTAGATTCTCAACCAAGAGATATGATTAACTTACACGCAAAAATGTTCAAAAAACACGGTGTAACAACTGTTAGAAACTTTGACGCATTAAATGATGTAAACAACTTAATTTACTCAGGTCAATGTATTAAAGATAACGGTCTAAAACACGAAGTAACAATTACAATGATGGAATTACCTATCGGATGTACAGGTGCTCATGACGTAGAATTCTACGAAAGAGTATTACGTTCAATTTTAGATGCAGGTATTCCATTTGATAGTTTAGCATTCAAAGATGCTTCAGGTACTTCTTCACCAAGAAAAGTATATGAAACAATTAAACGTACAAGAGAAATCTTAGGTAATGATGCACACATCAGATTCCACTCTCATGAAACAGCAGGTACAGGTTTAGCTGCTTACTTAGCTGCTCTTGATGGTGGTGCTGACGGTATAGACTTAGCAATGAAACCTGTTTCAGG
>CALVEW010000149.1 GCA_944326645.1 Candidatus Gastranaerophilales bacterium | reverse complement strand
TTTGGTAACTTCCAACATTTAATTGGCCCCAATTGATAACAGCATTATCATTAAAGTGTAAAGTTGCTTCATTTTTGTTTAGTCCTAAAAGTCCTCCATTTTCAAATCCTTGGAAACCACCACTTGAACTTACGATATTAGCTCCGTTTGCACCTGTTCCACCTGTAACTGTATTATTTCCTAATACATCACCTGTCATTTGATAGCCAGAAGCTGTTTGAAAACTTAAGAAAGATGCGCAGAATGTACTTGCAATAACTTTTTTAACTAAATTCCCCATTTTTTTATTCCTTATAACTTAACAAATAAAACTTACCACTTACTAATTTATAAAGTTTCATGCTTTTTTTATATTGCTAAAATTTTTAAATTTTATTAAAAATATTTACAAAAGTTTAAATACATTAAATGGTTGATGGCAACTTGATTTATAACCATTAATATATTTATGGGGAAATGTACCGGTATGGAAGCTTTAGATAATCAAATTAAAACAAGTTTTTCAAGTGAATTATATCGTCAATTCGGTTGGTTCAGAGATATTTTCTTGCCTCCTGTTCAAGAAGCGAGTGATGAGTTTTTTGATAAGGGGTTTGAATTTAAGCTCGTTTCTATTAGTGAAAACATGAATGTTTTAACTAAATCTGAAAGTTTTTTTGTTACTAAAGTTGAAGTCGCTCCAAGAAATGATATTTTTATAAGAATCTCTCAAACTGCTATTTCTGTTATATTAGATAAAATATTAGGAAAAACTAATAAAAAGTTTGAATTGTCTTCTATTTCGGATTTAGAGGCAAAAATTATAACCTCTTTTAATGATTATTTATATTCAAAAATATCAGACAATATAAATAAAGAAAACTTAACAAAACATCCTGATGAAATCAATATTTCATATTTTGTAAGAAATATGAGTTCTGATGAAAGTGCAAGATTTGTAATATCAATACCAAAGCAAATGCTTAATCCAAAGACTCTTGCGGAACCTGAAAAACCAATAGATGAAAGAATGTTTAAAGATGCATTGTCTGAAGTCAATTTGCATGTTGGATCTACATTCTTTTCAGTAAATGATGTTAAGAATATTTCTGTTGGTGATGTTGTTTTATTTGAAAATAGTAATTCACGAGAAATGACTCTTGTGTGTGATAATATTTTACAAAAATTTAGTATAAATCCGAATCCGGAATTAATAATTCCATATGATGATAATGGGGGTGATGATATGGATAACAGCGTAAACATTAATAACTTGTGGGATAGTCTTCAAGTTGAAATGAATGCTGAATTCGATAAAATAAAAATTTCTTTAGGGGAATTAAAAGATATACAAGAAGGTTTAGTTGTAGATATAAGCTCTGTTTATAATAATAAAGTTTCACTAAAAGTTGGCGATAAAATTATTGCCAGAGGTGAACTTGTAATTATAAATGATAGATATGGTGTAAAAATATCAAATGTTACTGCAGAAGATATCATGGCAGGTGCTCCTTTGAGTGTTGCAGATGTAAATCCTGTATCTCCTGATACTCAGCCTGTTCAGTCAGCTGTTCAAAATCCTTCTGCTCAAAATTCTCAACCTCAAGCTGCTCCTGCTGGCGGTGGTGGAGATGATTTTGATTATAGTGACTTTGATTTAGATGCAGATGATTTATAAAAATTATTGTTCGTTTCATTTGTAAGGAATGGGGAAATAAAATGGGATATTTAGCACATTTTGTAGTTTATATTTTAGCTATGTTAAGTGTAATTGGTATTGCTTTATTTGTATATAAAAAATTTAGTATATCAAATATTGGAGGTAAAAGATCCGGCTCTTTAGCAGTTGAAGAAGTTTTGAGTCTTTCTCCTAGAAAAACTTTATATGTGGTGAATGCTAATGGTGAAAGATTCCTGATTGCAGGAGATTTAGAAAGAACTACTTTAATATCTAAATTAAATAATAATGCTAATAATTTACATCAACGAAATTATCATAATACCGTTGATTTGTCAGAATTTATCAAAAGAGAAGATGAATTAATGGCATCTGAAAAACAACCAATTATGAAAAATTTGGTGAAAAAATTGGGTAGAGATTCAGAAAGATATTCTTAAGAGGAAATAATAATGGAATTTTTAAAAGATATAAATCCTGTTTTACAAATGTTGGTCGTAATGTCGGTTTTTTCATTACTACCATTTATGTTTTGTTGTATGACAAGTTTTTTAAGGTTTACTATCGTATTTTCAATGCTAAAAACAGCATTAGGTACTCAACAGGTGCCTCCTTCAATTGTAATTATAGGATTGAGTATGATTTTGACATTTTACACTATGAGTGGTGTTTTTCAAAAAATGTATGATTATGGTTCTGTTCCATATCAATCCTCTAAAAATATTGTATTAGCTATTGAACAGGGCTCAAAACCTTTAAAAGAATTCATGATGAAACAAACAAGAGAAAGTGATTTAGCATTTTTTGTTGAGTTAGCAAGAAAAACACCTCCAAAATCTCCTGAAGAAATAAATATGTGGGAAGTTGCTCCTGCTTATATTTTAAGTGAATTAAAAACAGCTTTTGAAATAGGGTTTATTGTTTTTGTTCCATTTATAGTTTTGGACTTAATTGTTGCAAATATATTGTTGGCTCTAGGGATGTTCATGTTATCACCAACAATTATTTCTTTACCATTTAAGTTGTTGATATTCATCGCCGTTGATGGTTGGGCATTAATTGTACAAGGTCTTGTACAAAGTTACAATTAAGGGGTTTGAGTTATGGAAGTTTTATTAGAATATTTAGCAAAAGGATTTATGACAATGTTGGCAGTATCAATGCCTTGTGTTTTAGTTGCTGCTGTCATTGGTTTAGTTGTCGGTATTATTCAAGCTGTAACTCAGGTTCAAGAACAAACAATTGCAGCTGCACCTAAGATTTTTGCAGTTTTTCTTGTAATTATTATAGGAGGTATGGGATTTATTAAACTTCTTACCAATCTTTTTGAAGAAGGAATGGGCTTGGCTTTTAATCTAGTTACAAAAAATGATAATTATGTATTGGCTGCAGATTATTATCGTTATACATCACCATTGCAACCAGGGGAATTATCAGAAAGATATCCTGAAAATCTTAAACTAAGAGATGTTATCAAAAAACCTAGTGATGCTCCATTTATTAATCAGGATGAAAAATTAAGATATGATAAATCTCCAAGAACACCAATGCCTAAACCTAACTTTATAGAAACAAATAAAATTATAGGTAGATAATTATGAAAAGATTTTTAATTTTAATAATCAGTTTATTTGTATCAATGCCAGCTATGGCTTATCAAAATTATATTTTGATGGCTGATAAACAGATAAGTAATATAGAAGTAAGTAATTCTGATATCTTAAAAATAGAACCAATGTGTACTACTAAAGGAAAAGGTTGTTCTATGATGTTAATTCCAAAAAATATTGGTTCTACTCGTTTATCTTTTTGTAAAGGCAGAAAAAAAATACATCTTTGTATCTCTGTTTTTAAAGATAAAACTTGTATAGAAAAAATAAACGGTGTAAAACTTGTACCTGTTGATTTACCTGTGGAGTTAAATAAATAATGGATAATTTTGTTGCACAATTAGGACATATGTTTCCTCAACTTGCTGCGAATATTACGGCAGGTTTAATTGTGTTTGCAAGAGTTTTGGGCTTTATTCGTTTAGCACCTGTTTTTAATAGAAAGGAAGTTAATACGATTACAAAATTATCTTTGGCATTGTTATTAACAGGAATATTTGTTGCAACATTACATGTTGGTCCTCCTCCTAAAGATAATTCTCTTTTAGTGTCTATATTATTAAACTTTGTAACCGGTGCAATGATTGGCTATATGGCTCAATTAATATTATTAGCGATAGATGCCGGAGCAGACATGATTAATATGCAAATGGGATTATCATCTGCAATGGTTTTAGATCCTACAACACAAAGTCAAACATCTATTTTAGGCAAATGTATTTCTTTATTAGGTATTTTAATTTTTATTGAGGTTGGAGGTTTGTATTGGTTAATAAATGCTTTTGTAAGAAGCTTTCAAATTTTTCCTGTATATGCAACTTCTATTCCATTAATGAAAATTGTTAATATGGATTATTTAATTCAATTGTCTTCTAATGTTTTATATATGGGGTTACAAATTGCATCTCCTGTTCTATTAGCAACATTAGGGCAAGATATTATATTGGGTGTAATTTCAAAAACAGCTCCTCAAGTAAACGTATTTCAATTAAGCTTCTTATTCAAACCTGTATTTGGAGCTGCGATTTTAGTTTGGATTTTACCAATGTTAGCAAATATTATTTCTGATTATTTTAGATCTTATTCAAATATATTTTAATTGAACAAGTTAAAAATTTTTGATAAGAAAGTTTCTTTTTTTTCTAGTTGTTCAATTCTTTGTGAAAGTTCTTTATGTCAATAGCATAATCCTCAGCCTGCTGTGCATCCTGTGCGGTAAAAATATTTTT
>CALVEW010000148.1 GCA_944326645.1 Candidatus Gastranaerophilales bacterium | reverse complement strand
AAATAACAATTGAATGTTACACTATTTTAGGGAATATATATATATCATTATCAGAAAAAAATAAAGCCTATGAATTATACAACAAAGCTATTTTAATAGCTGAAACATTAAATGATAAAACAAACCTCCCTGAACTCTATTTTAAATTTGCAATAATAGCAGACGAAAATAATAATCTTGATACTGCGGTTAATTTCTATAACAAATGCATTGAAGTCTCTGAAAATAATAATAAATACAAATCACTATCTTATTCAAATTTAGGCGATTTTTATTTAGATTTAAATAATAAATCAAAAGCAAAATTATACTTTCAAAAAGCATATGAAACAGATATTCAGAATAATAATGACTATGGAATATACTATTCTGCAACAAATCTTGCAAAATTAAATATTAATTCGGATCAAGAAGATGTACTTAAATATTTAAAAATAGCAAAGACCTCTGCAATTAAAATTAATGATATATTCGCAATGGCAAACTCTGGATTGCACCTAGGTGATTTCTACTTTAATAACAATAAAATCCCTGAGGCTTTAAATGAATATTTTTCTGTGCTAAATTTAGTTAAAGATAAATTCAATGAAGAAAATAAAAAGAAAATTTTAATAAGAATTAATGATATCAAACAAAAAATTGGAGAAGAAAAATTTAATGAACTTCACTCAAATTTCTATAAATAGCGATTTTGAAAGATATAAACAAATATTTTTAGAACAAAATTCTAAATTAAATTTAATATCAAAAAATGAAGAAAAATTCCTATATGAAAAGCATATATTTGATTCATTAGCTATAAAATTGTTCTTTGATAAATATAATATAAAAAGCTGTAATTTATTAGATATTGGGACCGGTGGAGGTTTTCCTTCTGTACCAATTGCTATTGAATATCCACATATCCAAGTCACAGCAATTGATAGTATAAATAAAAAAATTAATGCAATTAATAATATAAAAAAAGAATTGAACATCACAAATTTAGAGCCAATATGCGATAGAGTAGAAAACTTGCAAGATAAAAAATATGAAATTATAACTTCACGAGCTGTAGCACCTATAGCTATTTTACTGAAATATGTTGAACCTATTTTAGCGGGAAATGGTTATTTTGTTGCATATAAATCTAAAAAAGCTGAAGAAGAACTTAATAATGCTAAATACGAATTAAAAAAATTTAAGATTAAATTAATTGATAAAATTAACTATACATTACCTTTAGAAGAAACTTATGAAAGAACACTTTTAATATTTTCAAAGGCTATTTAATATTTAAAAACTTACAAATTTTTGCAAGAAATTTTTTAGTATTACTATCCTTAGGCAAAGCAACATTTGAATAATAATCTTTATAACTTTTAATAATATTCTGAGGCAAAGTTCTATTCTTTGAAAGAGAATCTGCAATAAATTCTAAATATTCATTTTGTTCCTCTTTATACATTAAATCACTATTTCTTAATTCCTCATCAGCCTCAAAATGTATTAATGCATGGTATGCAGTAATAATACTTTTATCTTTTATATTTTTAGGAAAATTTAACAATGCTTGCCTTACAGACATTTGACCTGTTAAAACTAACATAATTAATCTTGAAACTAATATTCTATCATTCATAACATATATTTTATTATAAATAAAAGAATTAAGGCATATCTATATTAATAACATTAAAATTAGGCGATTGTATATCCTTTGGACCAACTTGAAAATCATAATTAATTTTTACCCCATCACTCAGATTAATTATATTTTCTGTTAACTCCTTTTTTTGTTTTATTAATTTTGCATATCTAGACTCGTGTTTAATAAGAATTTGATGTTCCTTCTTATCAGAACATCCTGATATAATGCAACAAATAGGAATAATTATACAAATTGTAATCAAAACACATAAATATTTACTATTCATATAATTATTATAACATTATTTTAAATTATTTCTATACTAATTAATACCTGATACACTCAAAATTCTTTCTTTCATAAATTCAGCATATGAACTTATTGATTCATCAATATTATCACAATTTTTTAATAATGACTCTAACTCTATAATTATGTTTTCATTTTTTAATTCATTGTACATCTCACACCCCCGTATCTACAAAATGTAATACGACATAATAAATAATTTTCTTTAGCATATTAAATTAATCTGTTACATTTGTTTACAATATAGGCAATTTTTTAAAGATAAAAAACTTTATAAAAGAGTAAGGGATATTAAGTAAGGGGATATTATTATGGGAAATGAAGTAAATTTTGAAAGTATCAAAAATAATGGTTATACAAATTATCTACAATACAGAGGCGAAAAATTTAAATCAGGTATATCATATGATTACATGGATAAATTAAATGAATTTGTAGATTCTGGAATATTTGTAGATAAAAATGGAGATGGCTTCACAAAAGCAGAAAAAAAAGCATTAGAAGCTGAATTATTTAAAATACACCAAGAACATGGTTACAGCACTAATTTTAAATCAATGCTTCCTGGAACAAAAACTGAATATAATTACAATGATTTTGTAAGATTAGCAAATGCTGCAGGGTATGTATTAAAAGAACAAGAGCCAAAAGCAACAGTTGTTGAAAAGAAAAAAGAAGCACCTAAAGAAGAAGTTAAAAAAGAACCAAAAATTGAAGAAAAGAAACAAGAAAAACCTGTAGAGACTACAACAACAAAAGACAATATTGACAATACTAATAATACAAATAATAACGAAGAATCTGTTATTGTGGAATTTGAAACAACAACAGTTACTGATTCTGAAGGCAATGTAATAGATAGAAAAAGTATTTCAAAAGTAACTCCACTATTTGGAGAAATAGCAAAGAAAACAGTATCAGAAACAGATAAAAAACCACAAATTGCAAAAGCAGATACTCCAACACCAGCTTCTGAAGAAGCAAAAGCAATTACTAAAGCGCCAAAAGAAACAGTTCAAGAAACACAAGCTGCAGTAAATAAAGTTGAAAACACAAACAAAGAAGAAAATAAAACAAATGAAGAACAAATACAAGAAGAAATAAATGCAAAATTTGATGCTCAATCAGCACAAGAAAGATTAAATAAAATCAATGAAAGACAATTTGAATTAAAACAAGAAAAACAATCTTTAGAACAAACAACAGAAACATATAAAACAAAAGGTTTCTTAGGAATGTTCAAAAAAACTAAAACTAGAGAATTATCACAAGAAGAAATCGCAGCAAATCAAGAAAGAATTAACGAAATTAATAAAGAAATAGATGCAAATGAAAGATACAAAGTATACTCTAAAAATGTTGAAAAAGACAAATTCTGGGCTGGAAAATATGCACAACAAGATCTAGTTGATAAAGAAGGAAATGTTGTTGCATCATATCCAACATATGACAGGGTTATAGTAACTAATAACAAAGGTGAAAAACAAAAAGTTGCAAAAGTTAGTACTTACAATAATGAAACATTCAAATATGATTATAAATACTACTCATTAGATGTTCAAAAAGTAGGAAACCCAAAATATAGTTCAGGAACTTATTATTCAGTAGTACCGGATTTAAACAATGAATTAACAGATATCAAAGAATAAAAAAAGAGGTCTATGACCTCTTTTTTTTATGGTGGGCGTTAGAAGACTCGAACTTCTGACCCTCTCCTTGTAAGGGAGACGCTCTACCAACTGAGCTAAACGCCCTCAACAAAATTAATAATACATGAAACATTTTTTAATGTCAAATAATTTATTTTAAATTTTTAAATTACTACCTCTAAATTTATCGAAAGGAGAGTTTTGCACCTTTGGCCTTACATTATTTTGAGAGTGATAATTAATATTTACAGGGGATTGATTATGTACAGATAGATTTTGACTAAACAAAAGTTTTTTCTTTGCTTGGCAATCAGAAGCATATCTGTTTCTTAATATTGGAGTTAAAATGTTACTTGATAAAATACCTCCAAGTACAGCTGCAGATGTTCCCATAAAATTATTAAAAGAATTAAAAGGTTTTTCTAATTCAGATGAAAAATATGGTAGTTTTTTTATATCAAAATCATAATTCCCAAGTTGTTTTATATCACCATGCTTTTTAATTGGACGTTTAATAGCAAAAGACGTTATTTTACCTGTTTTCACTAATTTTGTAGCTAATTTCTTCAATGGGGTCGTAATAATAAAGAAAGATCCAATATTAATTGCAGCATCTCCAATTTCTTGATGAATCATAAAGTTTTTCTGTTCTTTAGAATATTTGGAGTTTCTCATTATGCCCAAAATTTGTGCACTTGAAGATGCAACCCAACCACCAATAGTTGTCCAAATTAAAACAGCACCTATATCTTTCGACCACTTATCAAATATATAATCTGTAACATTTTTCACCTGTGTTGGAATTTTCATAGTACACCCCCAGATGAAATATTAAATTTATCCTTAAATTTATTCTCCACATTGGTTATTGCTGAATTTGATGTATTATTATACGTTTTATTACCTAATTC
>CALVEW010000147.1 GCA_944326645.1 Candidatus Gastranaerophilales bacterium | reverse complement strand
CAGGTTTAAGTATCTTAAACTCCAAATTCAATCCATTTGAATACATTCTTAGTTAATATCCCTAGGTGTAATTAATGTGATAGTTACTTATATTTTAAGTATAATTTATATATACATATTATGCAACCTTTATTAAGAAAAATTAACCCAGTCTATTTGTACGAAATACTGTTTAATTTTTAACAGAAGCAGAAAAGATTAATTAATGTAAAACATTTGACTCCAGTATGAAATATTATTGAGAAAAAAACATGTTTATAATACACTATGATTGGTTACACTAGTTTGATAGGAGTTATCCTAGTCTTTTTTACAGAGATGAAACAGGTAGCCCGTAGTAAAGTACATTAATATAAAGGAGAAATGCTATGGCGGTAGCATCAATGATTGAATTATTAGAAGCAGGCGTTCACTTCGGACACCAAACACAACATTGGAACCCAAAAATGAAACAATACATCTATGGGGCAAGAAATGGTATTTATGTTTTAGATTTAAGAAAAACAACAGATTTATTAGATAAAGCATATGAAGTTGTTAGAGAATACGCTGCTAAAAACAAAAACATCTTATTTGTTGGAACAAAAAAACAAGCATCAGAAGTTGTAACAGAAGAAGCTAAAAGAGCTGGCGCTTATTATATCAACAGAAGATGGTTAGGTGGTATGTTAACTAACTTTGAAACAATCAGAACAAGAGTTAACAAATTAAGAGAATTAGAAGATTTCATCTCTAGCGGCCACGTAGAAAAATTACCTAAAAAAGAACAAGCTCAAATTTCAAGACAAGTAACAAAATTAAGCAGAACTTTAGGCGGTATCAAGGAAATGAGAGGTCTTCCTGATTTAATTTTTGTTGTTGATCAAAAGAAAGAAGCAATTGCAATTGCAGAAGCTAACAAATTAAATATACCTGTTATTTGTTTAGCTGATACAAATGCAGATCCTGAAGGAATTGATTATATTATTCCTGGTAACGATGATGCTATTCGTTCAGTAAAATTAATCACTTCAAAATTAGCAGATGCTGTTCTTGAAGGTAAACAACTTAAAGAAGCAAAAGCTAACACAGGTAAAATCGAATCTATTAAAGCAGAAGATGCAGGTGTTGTTGAAGAAGCAAAATCTGAAGAAACTGCAAACGTTTAATTCATAAATTTAAAGAGCGAGGTTCTTCCTCGTTCTTTTTAAATAAATTTTAGAAGGAGAAAATAAATGAACGTTACAGCTACAATGGTAAAAGAACTTCGTGACAAAACCGGTGCCGGCATGATGGATGCTAAAAAAGCATTAGTTGAAGTTGACGGAGATATGGAAAAAGCTATGGAAGTACTTCGCCAAAAAGGTATCGCTTCTGCTGAAAAGAAAATGGGCAGAATCGCTGCTGAAGGTAGAGTAGAATCATATATCGATGACTCTTGTGGTGCAGTTATCGAACTTAACTGTGAAACAGATTTCGTTGCTAAAAACGAAGAATTCATTGAATTAGCAAAAGGTTTAGCTGAAATGGTTGCTAAAATGAACCCAGCTGACGTTGCAGCTTTAGAAGCTTTAACTTGCCCTAAATGTGGTAAAGTTGTTTCTGAAGTATTAAAAGAAAAAATCGCTTCTATCGGTGAAAAAATCACTATCAGAAGATTTGCTAGATACGAAGGTAATGTTGCATCATATATCCACAATGGTAAAATTGGTGTATTACTTGAAACATCAGCTGCTGATGCAGAATTAACAAAAGATATCTGTTTACACATCGCATCTTGCGCACCTGAATTCGTTTCAAGAGCTAGCATTCCTCAAGAAGTAATTGCTCACGAAACTGAAATCGAAATGGGTAAAGAAGATTTAGCTAAAAAACCTGAAAATATCAGAGCTAAAATCGTTGAAGGACGTGTTAACAAATTAATGGCTCAAAAATGTTTATTAGAACAACCATTCGTTAAAAATCCTGATATGACTATTGAACAATTAATTTCTGGCAAATTAAATATCGTTAAATTTGAAAGATTCGTTCTTGGTGAAGGACTTGAAAAACGTAACGAAAACTTTGCTGATGAAGTTATGAACCAAATCAAAAAATAGTTGAATATTTTAATAATTGAAAAAGCGATAGGTAAAATATTTATCTATCGCTTTTTCATATTAAGAAATAAAAGAATGGACTGTTTTAGATTCCAGTCCATTTTAATAACCCTATATGAAAATGTAATATAAAAATGACTACTAGCCGCCAAACACTTTGAATCCCTGTTCAACATGTTTATCTACGACTTTTTTTACAGCTTCCATTTCATTTTGTAATGCTGATTGTTCTGTATTTAATTGTTCAAGCCTTAATTCTAAATTTCTATCCTGAGCCTGTATAATTTCCGTTTTAGCATTTATATCTGCTATCGCTTTATCGTATTCTTTTTGCTTATAGTTATACTGATTAACAGCATCATTATACGCAGCTTCATCAATTACGGTTTCAACATTCAAAGTATAAACAACTGAATCATTTTCAAATTTTACAGTTGAAAAACGGCCACTACCATCAGTATCTAACAAAGCTTTTTGAGTTTCAGTAACTTTAGTATCAAGATAAGTAGCATTATAATAAGCTAATTTATCCTGTTGTCCGTCAATACCATTATCAGCAATAGAATCATCATCATATGCACTTGCAGCAGATTGTTCTAAATCAAATACCGTTGTATAGTATTTAACACCATCCTTTTCAAAAGAATAAATTCCACCAATGTATTCTCCTGCAGCATTAAAACATTTTGCAAAATTTTCTGCTGAAGCAGTACTTCCATTAGGACCTTTCATATCCTTTATAATTTGCTGAATTTCAGTAGAGATTGTACTATCTTTTTTATAATCATCTTGAGATAATAAAGTTAACTTACTATTCCCAACTGCAGTATAATCTTTAAAAGTCGGAGAATATTTTGCAGTATCAATTGGTAATTTAGAGCCAACTATCATTGTCTTTAAATCAGCTTCTTTAGCATAATTACCATCTTCATCTTTGAAATATACAGTTTTTGAATTACTTGCCAAAACTGTTTTATCTTTATGGTCTAATGAAGTTTGAGATTGCTTTATTTCATTGGCACTTATATAATTTCCATTTGCATCTTTATAGAAAGAATCATTTTTATCATAATCCGTTCCATAAACTTTTATAAGTTCAGCTTCTTGTGCAGCATCTGTTGTATCAACTTTGTTATAAACCGTTTGAGTATTAGTAACTTTATCAATATCAGATGTTGTAGCACCGTTTGTACCGTCAAGATTTATAGCATACTGTTCTGTAGTAGTTGATTTATAATATTTATTTTCAGCAACACCGCCTGCTTTTACTTTAGCGACATCGGCTTCAAAATCTGTACCATAGATTGCAAGCATATTTTTGTACTGTTGGTCATCAACATCTAAAGTATTCAAATCTACAGGAGCATATGTTTGACCACCATATGTATAGTTAGAACCTGCTTGAACAAAAGATGTAAGTGCCACACCTGCATTTTGAACAGAAGTCTGAATATCAGTATAGGTATAAGTATCAGCTACATCATTATAGCTAAAATAATCTGCAACCAGATTTGTTCCTGATATTGCATTAATTTTCATTCTGTCCAATGAATTATTGTTGTCCACCGGCCTGAACGTATGTTTATAGTTGTTGCTATCTGTGATAATGTAAGACCCATTGCCGGTCTGAGTCGGAGGAAGTAGAGCTTTTACATAAAGCTCTTTGTGATTTTTAGCTGGATCATAGGAGTACTTGTCTGTTTTTACAGCTTGTACTTGTGGGTCATTCATCAGTTTTTTTGACCCTGTGTATACCTTTTCATAATGATGAGTTGTTACAACATAATTATAATCAGAATTAGCATCACCTATCTGATAATAATTATCCAATACAGATGTGTTTATACCATCTGTAAATGAATATTGTAACTTAGAAAAATCTGTAGAAGATGGAGCAGTTGGAACTTGCATGCCTAGCATTTGATTAAATAAATCTGCTGTTTGGTTAGCAAGAATTAAACGAGATTGGTTAATCTGTTGACCTTCATATTCAACATTACTCTTTCTCGCTGTTAGGGCAATATATCTAGCTTGTGAGGCAGCCATTCCCATAGGGTTTTCTCGTCTTCTTTCTTTTTTTCTACACTCATATATCATGTTACAAGTAATTTATCCACTATTCAAGGGATATAATCAATATTTTATACTTTAGATGGTGGAATTTTATACTTTAGTTGTAAAGATTAATGAGTAAACATTTACCCCTACGAAGTAAACAATTGGGGTTCGAATCCCCATTATTTCAACTTTATATTTCCAACTTTTACCTGCTGGAAGGGGGGATCGAACCCCCGACCTACTGATTACGAATCAGTTGCGCTACCAACTGTGCCATTCTAGCATATGTTTATTATAACATATAGCAAATTTATTTTTTAGAGGAGTTATATTTAATGTAATTAGATTATAAGGATTGATTATGGACGTGAGTTTTAAAGCAATCAACAATATAAAAATAGCTAAACAACAATACAAACA
>CALVEW010000146.1 GCA_944326645.1 Candidatus Gastranaerophilales bacterium | reverse complement strand
ATACTGATTAAATTTTCGAAAAATATGCTAGAATAAAAACAGAAACGGAGAAATTATGAAAAAATTATCACAAGTTCTATTTTTATCAGCCCTAATTATAGGTACAACCAATTCAATCAGTTATGGGACAACAACCTACCAAACATTTGGTAATACGACTTATTCATCAGACGGAACAACCTATCAAAGATTTGGAAATACAACATATTGTTCAGACGGAACAACTTACCAAAAATTTGGAGATACAACATACTCATCAGATGGAACAACCTACCAAAAATTTGGAAATACAACATATTCATCAGATGGAACAACCTACCAAAAATTTGGAAATACAACATATTCATCAGATGGAACAACCTACCAAAAGTTTGGGAATACAATATACAAAAACTAATTAGTTTATTTTCCTTTACCCATAAAACCTGAAATAATATCAGCATCAGTTTTCTTCCAACTATTAAGGAAGTTCATCCAAGATAACAATGAATCCTTATTGTTAGTAGTAGAATTTTGAGTTTGAGTAGCATTAGCTTGGCTGGTATTAAGCGATTGCGCTTGGTTATTACTGATAACATTGTATCCTTGTAAATAAGCATTCAATAAATTATTAATCATATTAGCAGTATCTGTTTGCGAGTTAGCTAACAATTCATTCGCATAATTAGCAGTCTGTTGAGCAACCTGATTAGCAGCATTATTATACATATCAGTAGCTTGACTAGAACGAATCATATTTCTTTGAGTCAAAGGACTAACTATACTATTTTCTGTATTAGCTTTCATTTGAGAATTTAAAGTATTTTGAAAACTATTAAGTTTAGCCTGATTAGTCGTAGAATTTAATGTCGGATTAAGATATTGGTCTAATAAAGAGCCAATATTTTTATTAACATTATCATAAATTGTATTAAATGCAGTACCATCTTGGAATTTAGTATTAGTACCGGCATTATTAGTAGTAGATGTTACATAAGGGTTATTAGTCGTAGTATTCCCTAATGTAGTATTTTGAGTAGTTGAATTTTTAGAAGATCCACCCATATTAATTTCCTTTCTTTGTATTGTAATAAACGAAAAGAGAATTCTTAATTCTCTTAAACCCGCACCTTAACAGCACGAGAATAGCAGTTTTTTTAAATGATTCAGCATAAATATCACAACTAAACCAATTTAATATTTTTTGAACAGCCTCAAGATTAAATTTATGAAAACCTCTTTTAGCAAACCCGTTCATAAAAAGTTTTTCTCTTTTTTGATAAAGATAAATACACCCTACAAGAGTTTTATTATCATAAAAAGAGTAGAAAAAAGTATTTTGAATAATAAAATTAAAAGATGCGTCATCACCTATAGATTTTTTATTCTTTAAATACATTTTTCGACACGCATAAAAATCAAATTCATCATCACTCGGAACAATCACTTTCATATAAAACTCCTTATAATAAAAAAAGGGATTGCCAAAGGAAAGAGAAAGGATAAAAAGACAATCCCAAATGAGAACAGCAAAAAAATCAAAAGGAAAGAAGAAATATATGCCAAAAAAAATATAACCTTAAATTTCTTTTACCAAAACAATATTTCCATAAAAATCCTTAGCATATTGTTTTGTTTTATCTTTAGTTTGTTTATTAACCCCATACACCCACTTATAAGTAGATGATTTAAACTTCATCTTGTTAATTTTAGACATAGAAGAATAAACAATTCCCTTCAAAGAATCAACAAATTCTTGTGCCGCATACCCAATCTTTTTAATCGAAGTAAAACAATTCCCGATAGAATCATATTGAATTAATACAGCCAAAGGTTTATTACAAATAGGACAAATTCCAAAAGATAATTCTCTTTGTGAGAATCTATCATCATCAGAAATAAACCAAATATCCATAGGTTTGAATGCACAACAATGCCTCATAAAACTTCCTCCTCAAAAATTTGCATAACACGGCCTGTACTCTATAGGGATAAAATCATACGCCGTTACTTAAAACCTTGTTGATTAAATCAAGTACATGAGAATCATACACCATGTGTCAAAAAAAAGAGAAGAAATATTAAAATAGATTTACATCTAAATTAATTTAATTAGATGTAACAAAATGTAAACAGGCTAAACATTAAAAAAGGAGCCTTTTTGAGGCTCCTATATAATAGAATAGAAAACGGTAAACAAATATTAAGATTTTTATTAATTAAACTTGTGCGGCATCGTTAATCTTTTTATTAACAATAAAATCTGCTATTTTTCCGAGCAAAGATCTATTTTGTGGTTGCTCAGTCATACTTGCTCTAATGCCTTGAAACTCTTTTGCGACTTCAGCTGATAATTTACCTTGAGGTCCTTGTTGTCCTTGAACTTCACCTGCTGTAAAAGTAGAGTTCATTTGTTGAATAAACCCGATTCCTTGATCATTTGAAGTTCTTAGACCTTTTGGTACACTAGCAGCCATAGTCATACTGCCAAATGTAATTGGTGCCATACCCTGTTCTCCGTTTTTCTATTCTCTAATTCAATTTATCTATTATGTATATATAAAGTATATACAAATAAAAAAATTGCTTTTTTTGTTTCATATTGTTAACATTTTGTAACATGAAAGTCTTATGACTACATGCTT
This sequence comes from Candidatus Gastranaerophilales bacterium, assembly GCA_944326645.1. Classification (GTDB taxonomy): domain Bacteria; phylum Cyanobacteriota; class Vampirovibrionia; order Gastranaerophilales; family Gastranaerophilaceae; genus UMGS1585. The sequence continues at coordinate 1,934 of CALVEW010000146.1, read as the reverse complement.
TTAGGCTAATCAATATATTGAAACACAGTCATAGAAAATATTTCAGTAAATGTATCTAGCTTAAACTTAACTATATTCATGTTAACGCATTTTTATAAATAGTTCAAGTGATAGATAATTATCCTAGTTCAGAACGTTCGATTTCTTCAGTTTTAGTAAATTCAATGATGTCACCTTCTTCAATATCATTGAACTTAACAAATGAAATACCACATTCAAAACCTTGAGCAACTTCTTTAACATCATCTTTGAAACGTTTAAGTTGGTCAATATTACCTTTGAAAATTTCTTTACCGTTTCTTCTAATAATAGCAGTATTATTACGGTTAACTTTACCCTCAGTAACATAACAACCTGCAATTTTAATAGTTTTACCGATAGTAAATACTTGTCTGATTTCAGCTTTAGCAACAGAAACAACTTTCAATTCAGGTGATAATAGAGAAATCATAGTTTTTTCAATATCTTCTAGAATTTGGTAAATGATATCATATTTCTTTATAACAACACCTTCTCTATCAGCAGCAGCTAAAGCATTAGAATCTTCTTTGACAGTAAATCCAAGAATAATAGCACCTGAAGCAGCCGCTAACATAACATCAGCTTCTGAAATTTCCCCAACACCAACGTGAATAATTTTAGTAGAAATTTCTTTAGATTCCAATTGAGCAATTGCTTGAGAAACAGCCTCAGCAGAACCATGAGTATTAGCCTTGATAATAAGGTTAAGTTGAGGGATACTGTCATCACCTGCAACAGCTTCTTTTCTGATATGAGCAGGTAACATCGCATCAAGACGTTTATCGCGTTCTTTTTCTTGTCTTTCAGCGATAATTTTCTTCATTTCTTTTTCATTTTGAACAACTTCAAAATATTCACCAGCCTGAGGAACTTCAGAAAGACCTAAAATTTCAACAGGAGTAGAAGGTTCAGCCTTTTGGATTCTTTCACCACTATCAGATAATAAAGCTCTTATTCTACCGCAAGCAGTACCAACAACAACACAGTTACCGGCTCTTAAAGTACCATTTTGAACTAATAGAGTTGCAACAGGCCCTTTACCTTTATCTAAGTTAGCTTCAATAACAACCCCTGAAGCTTCAGCTTTTGGATTAGCTTTAAGGTCTTTAATATCAGCAAGAATCCAAATATATTCTAATAATTCATCAATACCTGTACCTTGAAGAGCAGAAACTTTAACTGTAATAGTATCACCACCCCATTCTTCAGGGATAAGACCGTGTTCAGTTAATTGTTGAAGTACTCTATCAGGATCAGCACCCGGTTTATCAATTTTGTTAACAGCTACAATAATAGGAACATCAGCTGCTTTTGCGTGGTTAATCGCTTCGATTGTTTGAGGCATTATACCATCATCTGCTGCAACAACCAAGATAGCTATATCAGTAGCTTTAGCGCCTCTGGCACGCATTTCAGTAAATGCTTCGTGACCAGGAGTATCAACAAATACAATTTTCTTTTCTTTGTTATTATCAAGATAAACTGTATAAGCACCAATAGATTGAGTAATACCACCAACCTCAGTTGAAACAATTTTATGTTTAGAAGCTCTAATACTGTCTAATAAAGTTGTTTTACCGTGGTCAACGTGCCCCATAATACTTACAACAGGCGCTCTTTGCTCAAGAAGAGACTCATCTACATTTTTAATTGCATTTGCTTTCTCTTCTTTTTCTAATTCCTGTTCGATATATTCGTTTAAATCCTCTTCTAAAATTTCAAGTTCAAAACTTTCACATATTTTTTTCTGGGTTTCAACGGAAATAACCTCGTTTACAGTTGTCAGAATTCCCTGCATCATAAGATATTTAACTATCTCTGCCGGCGTTTTCTTTATTTTTTCAGCCAACTCACCCACAGTAACGGGTTTATTTATAATAACCTGTTTTACGCTTTCTGATTCACTTAAATCT
>CALVEW010000145.1 GCA_944326645.1 Candidatus Gastranaerophilales bacterium | reverse complement strand
ATTGGTTGGAAGAATCTTGAATTGTTTCTGTATACTGTAATACCTTTTAAGTTATTTTTGTATGCTAATACATAAGCTTCTTCAATATCTTCTCTTGTTGCTGTTTCAACAAAGTTAACAGTTTTTGATACTGCATTATCTGTATGTAATTGGAATGCTGCTTGCATTTTTACATGCCAGTATGGAGTAACATCATGAGCTGTTACAAAGATTTTTTTAATATCTTCCGGAACCCCATCTACGTGAGCTACTGAACCATCAACTGCAATCTTTTTCATTAAATCTTCAGAATAAAGACCTCTTGCAATCATATAATCTTTGAAAATGTCATTAACTTCTAACATTTCAGTTCCGTCCATAATTAATCTTGAGAATACAAGACCAAATAATGGTTCAACGCCGCCAGATGCAGATGCAATCATTGAAATTGTACCAGTTGGAGCAATACAAGTTGTAGTTGCGTTTCTGATACCATGTTCTTTAATTTGTGCATCTAATTCTTTCCATTGTTCATCTGTTATAATTCCTGCAGATTTTCCTTTAAATTTGTTGTATAAATAATTTTCTTGATCATAAATACTTCCTTTAAAGTTATTAAATCTGCCGCGTTCTTTAGATAATTCTACAGATTCGCATTTTGATTCGTAATCAATGAATTCAATAACTTGAGCAGCTAATTTAATACCTTCTTCAGATGCATAAGAAATACCCATCTTCATAAGCATATCAGCCCAACCCATAACACCTAAACCAATTTTTCTGTTATTTTGAACCATTTCAGAAATTTTAGGTAGTGGGTAATTATTAATTTCAATAACGTTATCTAAGAATCTAATAGCTGTTCTTGTTGTTTTTGCTAATAAATCCCAATCAACAACTTGTTTCCCATTTTCTTCTTTAACCATTCTATTTAAGTTAATAGAGCCTAAGTTGCAAGCTTCAAATGGTAATAATGGAACTTCTCCACAAGGGTTAGTTGATTCAATTTCACCAACTAATGGAGTAGGGTTATCAGAATTCATTGTATCAATGAAGATAATTCCTGGTTCACCATTTCTCCAAGCACCATCAATAATTAAATCAAATACTTTTTTAGCGTTTAATCTGCCAACAACTTCTTTCGTATTTGGATGGATTAAATCATAATCTTCCCCTTTAAGATATGCATCCATAAATTTATTTGTAATAGCAACAGAAATGTTAAAGTTGTTTAACTTTGTATTGTCTGCTTTACAGTCAATAAATTCTAGGATATCAGGGTGGTCGACTCTTAATATACCCATATTAGCGCCACGTCTTGTTCCACCTTGTTTAACAGCTTCTGTTGCAGCATTAAATACTTCCATAAAAGATACCGGACCTGATGAAACACCCATAGTAGAGCGAACAACATCATTTTTAGGTCTTAATCTTGAGAAAGAAAAACCTGTTCCTCCACCTGATTTGTGGATCAATGCTGTGTTTTTTACTGTTTCAAAAATTCCTTCTAAAGAATCCTCAACAGGCAACACAAAACATGCAGCTAACTGACCTAATTCTCGTCCTGCATTCATTAATGTTGGTGAGTTAGGCATAAAATATCTATTTGTAATTGCTTCATAAAATCTATCTGATAATTCTTTTACTTCTGCTTGAGATTTTCCAAATTTTAAATCTCCTGAAGCTAATGTATCAGCAACCCTTCTGAACATATCAGCAGGTGTTTCTGTACAATTACCATCTTTATCTCTCTTTAAATAGCGTTTTTCTAAAACTTTAATAGCGTTTTCGGACAAACACACTTTACTTGTTTCTTCTACTACCACGACGTTCCTCCATATCTTCTATTTTTTAATTTTATATCAAATTAAAAAGGCATGGGTTTTGTAAAGTTTTATTTTAACAAAAATTGAAACGAAACTTAATATTTAAATTAGCAAAAAATAATTTTATTTGTTTTATAACAGTATGAATATTTATAATCAAAATTCTGAAGTTAGTTTTTCTGCAAGATATATTGCAACAAAAAAAATTTTAGTTGCAAGAACTCCTAAAAATGTATCTATCATTGAACTTACAAATTCCAAAAGAGACAAAAATGTAATCAAATATATTAAGCAAAATTGGAAAAATGCCAAATTTTCACATATCTTAGATGAAAAACTTAATAATAAAAACAATAAAGTCTATCTTATAACGACACAAAAATCCCACTATAATAATATTAATCCTTATAAAGTATTAGGTTTTGCTGATGTTGAATTAAAAAAACAAAATGCAAATCTTCGTTTCTTGCAAGTTATTCCAAAAGTTATTAACACAGGTCTAGGGAGAGTAAAAAAAGTTGGTCAATCTTTAATTGAAGGAATTGTTTCTCATTTTAAAAAGAATGATGTTCAAACAATGGATTTATTTGCTGAACACAGAGTAAAGCCATTTTACAAAAAAGTTTTACCTAATATAAAAGATAAAGAATCAACTATGGATAGTTATACTAACTTAATTTTAAATATTAAATAAATTACTATATTAGGGGAGTTTACGCGAGCTAAGTTTTCTGCTATGATACCCTCTGTTACTAGGAACAATGAGGTATTCAATGCTATTTCAAAATTATTTAACTGTTAAAAATATAATATTCTTAATTGTTGCAATATTATTTATAAAATTTATTTCAATGATAAGTGGTGTAGCTATGATGTTTTTTGCATCATATGTACTAGCATGTTCTTTAAATCCTTTAGTTGATTGGTTATCAAAAAAAATGAAAAGGCCTCTCGCTGCATCAATTGTTGTAAGTGGAATGATTGCAATATTTGTAGCATTTTTCATGCCAGTAATCATAATTGCATCAAAACAAATTACATCATTTGTTCAAATATTACCAAATCATATAGAAGCTATAAAAACATTTATATTAAATAAACAGATATTAGGTCAAAAAATTGTTAATATGATTGATATCCCTTCATTTATTCAACCGGTTTCTGATTTTACAACTAATTTGGTTAATCAATCTATTAATTTAACATTGGGAATAGCATCTGCTTTAATTTATGTATTAGCAATCTGTATTATTATGTACTATTTTATTGTTGATAAAAAATTGATAAGAAAAACGTTTCTAATGCTTTTCCCTAAACAAATGAAAAAGAAAGCTGATAGAATTGTAGAAACAATTTCCCATAAAATAGGTGGTTATATTGTTGCTCAAGGTGTTACAATGCTTAGTGTAGGTATTGTTTTTACAATTGGGCTTTTATTATTAAAAGTTGATTATGCCGTTCTATTAGGTTTAATTGCTACAGTTCTTGATATTGTTCCTGTTGTTGGTCCTGCAATTGCCCTAATAATATGTTTAGTGATGTGTTATCAAATGGGACCGTTAGCTTTGGTGTTGATTTCTTTAGCATTCTTTATTGCTCAATGGGTTGAAAATAATTTTGTAAGACCATATGTATTTGGTAAATTTCTTGATATTCATCCGCTTTTAGTATTTTTCTCAATATTTGTAACTGCTAAATTCTTAGGAGTAATCGGTGTAATTTTTGCTCCTGCTTTAGCTGCAACTGCTTGTGTAATATTAGAGGAATTATATATTAAGCCAATAAATAATGAGAATAAAGAATAGTTATGAATGAAATTTATTTATATAACAGACAATTAAATAAAGAATCTGATTATAATGTATGGATGGGGTTCCCGGGACCTAAATCTTTTGCACTTTCTTCTCTTGGTTTTATGTGGCTTTTTAAATCCTTGGATGAGGAACCTAATATTAGAGTAGAAAGAATTTGTTCTGATACTAAAATAACTGAAATAAATTCCAAAGATGTTAATGCAATATGTTTTTCATTTTCATTTGATATGGATTTTATAAGTATATTTTCTATTTTAGATAAATATAATATTCCTTTAAAATCAAAAGATAGAGAGGAAAATTATCCGCTTATTTTTGCAGGTGGTCCTGTTGTGACTGCAAATCCTGAACCTTATAAAGATTTTTTTGATTTTATTATTATAGGTGACGGTGATAAATGTAACTTAGAAGTTATAAAATTATGCAGAGAAAATAGAGAAAAATCTAAAAAAGAATTATTAGATATTTTGGCTGCATATGAGGGTGTTTATGTTCCTAATGTAACTAAAAAAGTTAATAAGTGTCATTATGATTTATCTGAATGTGTTTATACTCCAATTATTAGTGAAGAAAGTTTTTTCCCTAATACATTTATAATAGAAGTCTCTCGAGGATGTTTTAATAGATGTGGCTTTTGTGTTGCATCTTATTTAAACTTACCTGTAAGATTTGTTGATTACGAAACAATTATTTCAAATATAGATTTAGGCTTGAAATATACAAATAAAATTGCTTTATTAGGAGCTTTAATATCTGCTCATCCTAGATTTAATGATATATGTTCATATATTTATAATCGTATTCAAAACGGAGAAAACATAGAAATGAGTGTTTCATCATTAAGGGCAGATGCAATTACTCCTAAGGTAATAAAGACACTTTCGGTCTGATGCAGGGCAAAAAAATGAGCCGCAAAGAGGCAAGCCATTACGATTATGTATGCAATGAAGT
>CALVEW010000144.1 GCA_944326645.1 Candidatus Gastranaerophilales bacterium | reverse complement strand
GAAAAATATCTAATCATTGAACGTAAAGAAACAACAACTGAAACAAAGTTTCATATTATTCCTCGTGATGATCAAAAACCTGTTCTTGATTATGAAAAAGGTCAAATGGCTATTTCTGCTGTACCAGGGGCTGGGAAAACAACAATTCTTTTAGCACTCGTTTTAAAACTTATGGATAAAGGAATTCAGCCTGATAATATTTATGTTCTCACTTATATGGAATCTGCTGCAAGAAATTTTAAAGACAGGATAAAAAATATTAATCCTGAAAATACAAAGCTTCCTAATATTACAACAATTCATGGGCTTGCTTTAAGAATAATAAAAGAAAATTCAAATTACGAAAGATTAGGTCTTGATGCTGATTTTGATATCTGTGACGATTCTTTAAAAGGTCGCATTTTAGGTTCTATTTCAGGAAACATTGATAAATCAGATATAGAAGATTTTACTCGTGCGATATCTGTTTTAAAATTTAGCAATTTATCTAAAACTCGCTTTGAAGAAATTTATTCTAATCCTAATAAACTTCATCCTAAAGTTAATCGTTTTTTGAGATTTTTTAGGGAATATCAAAAAAAACTTTCTGAAAATAATCTTATAGATTATGATGATATTCTTGTATCTGCGGTAAAACTTTTGGAAGAAAATTCTGATATTTTAGAATATTATCAAGCTCAATGCCAATATATTATTGAAGATGAGGCTCAGGATTCCTCTGCTATTCAGCAAAGATTATTGAACCTTTTATCAGGGAAATACAAAAACCTTATCCGTTGCGGAGATATTAACCAAGCAATTACAACAACGTTTACAAATGCTGATGTTGAAGGATTTTATAAATTTATTAATGAATCTCAAAATGTTTCAATGAATCGTTCTCAAAGATGTACGGAAGATGTTTGGAAGCTTGCAAATGAACTTGTTAAGATGGGCGAACATATCTTAAAAGGTGCATTTTACCCTATGATGATGAATCCTGTTGAGGGTAAAAATCCTGTTCAGAAAAATGCATTATTCTCAAAAGTTTTTGAAACTGGGCAAGATGAAAAAAATTATATTTTATTAGAAATTAAAAAACTTTTATCAGAAAATCCTGATTCTACTATCGGAATTCTTTTAAGAAATAATTTTCAAGTTGCAGAATGGGAAAGTTTTATTAATAATGCAGGGTTTAAGGTTATTACAAGAAGTGAATCTTTGGGTAAAAAAGCTATTTTTAAAACAATTTTTGCAATATTAAAAGCTGTAGAAAATCCTTTCAGTAATACAAATTTAGCTGATACTTATCAAACTCTTTATGAACAAGGGTTTTATAAAAAGAATTTGTCATCAAAAATTGAATCCTGTGAGGTAGATTTTATTACAATAAATCCTGATGATGCAGGTGATTTGTCCGAATTCCTTTGGGATATGAATTATTGGTTATTATGTTCAACTCTGCCTTTGCAAGAATTAGTTTCAAAAATAGGGCTTTGTTATTACAAAACTGATTTAGAAATATCTAATGTTTATTTGATTTCTACACTTGTTGCAAGGTTGAATGTGAAAAATGATTTGACATTGTTGGTTGAAAAATTGTCAGAGCTTTCTAAAAAACCGTCATTGAGCGGATTTAAATTTTTCTCGGAAGAAGATACATCAGAAAAACAATCCGGAAAAATCCAGATAATGACATTACATAAATCAAAAGGTGATGAATTTGATTATGTATTTATCCCTGAACTTACAGAGAAAAATTTAGCTCTTGATATTTCTAAAATGAAACTTAAATCTTCTTCAACATTTATGGAAAATGTTATGGGTTTGAATTTGAAATATAAACCAAAATCAGAAGAAGAACTGAAAGAATTTAATATCGCAGAGAATTTGCGACTTCTTTATGTTGCAATTACAAGAGCGAAAAGAAAACTTTATATTACAACTTCAGAAAAATCAAAATCGTTTGGGCGTATGCAAGATAATATCCCAAGTATAATATTTGATAAATTATTATAAGTATAAAATCGAAATTTATTAATTAGAAAATGCAATAATCTATAAAAAATAGTTGATGTATAATAAACATATGAAAAATACTCGTCAAACACAAATAAATATTCACCGAGATGCTTGGGTTGAAGTAAATATTGATTCTTTGGCTAATAATGTTAAAGAATTTAGAAAAAATATTTCACCTGATATAAAAATTTTAGGAATAGTAAAAGCTGATGCATATGGCCATGGTGCAGCAATGTTAGTTCCAACAATGTTAGCATCCGGAATTGACATGTTAGGTGTTGCATCAATAGATGAAGGATTAGATTTAAGGGCAGAAAATATAGATTGCGAAATCCTTGTTGTAGGTGCAGTTCCTGTATGGTCATTTGATATTGCAGCTAAAAATAATATATCAATTTCTATATTTACAGAAGATCATATAGATGCCTGTAAAAAAGTTTATGAACGTCTTGGTATAAAAGTAAAAGTTCACATTTCATTAGATACAGGCATGAATAGAATAGGTTTACAACCTGATGATGCTATTGATTACATAAAACGAGTTCAAAATTGTGATTTTATAGATTTAGAAGGTATTTTTACTCATTTAGCCAATGCAGAAAATGAAGAAAAAACAAAAGAACAATTTGACAGATGGAATAAAGTTATCAGAGGGATAAATAGTGATGGTTTAATATTACATATATTAAATACGGCTGGTTGTATGATATACAATCCTGAAGATTTACATTCAAATATGGTGAGAGTCGGTATATCTTTATACGGTTTGTATCCTGATTTACCTAAAGATTTAAAATTTTCCCCTAAATTAAAACCAATTATGGGATTGAAAGGTAGAATAACAAATGTTCATAATATGCCAATAAATGATGGTGTAAGTTACGGGCATACTTATATTGCTAAAAAAATAACTAAAGTAGCTACTGTTCCTATAGGTTATGCAGATGGGGTTCCAAGGAGTTTATCTAATAAAATATATGGTTGTATTAATGGTGTTAAAGTTAAACAGATTGGTAATATAACTATGGATCAAATGATGTTTGACGTAACTGATATTGATGCAAATATAGGTGATATTCTTGTTTTATTAGATGATAAAGACAAAGAATTATCTTTAGATAATTGGGCAAGAATAGCAGATACAATTAATTATGAATTGCCTTGTAGGTTGAAGGTTAGGTTGCCACGTGTATATACAAGATAAATTGAGGTATAAAATTTTTTAACAAATATTCCAATTTTAAATATATTTCCAATTTTACAACATAATTTGTTACATATTATTTGATTTTTAATTCATTTATGATATCTTAAAACATATAAGTTTTAGGAATGTGATAAATGGATTATTTTTTCGTAAAAAATAGAGAAGTTGGAGCAAGATTTGGAGGAGAATTAGTTGGAAACCTTTTTTGTAGAAGTGTTTTTTGTTCTGTAAATTCATATTTTGCTATGGATTATTATGCGAATAATCTAATAATCAAACAAGAGCTTGAATTATTTGGGGAGATTATTTAATGCCAAAAGTATCAGTAATTTTACCTGTATATAATGCATCAAAATATGTAAGGGAAGCACTAGATAGTGTTATTAACCAAACATTAAGAGATATAGAAATTATTTGTATAAATGATGGTTCAACAGATAATTCATTGGAAATTTTAGAAGAATATGCTCAAAAAGATGCCAGAATAAGAATTCATTCACAAGAAAATCGAGGTCTATCTGCAGCAAGAAATGTAGGTATGGAAATAGCAACAGGTGAGTATATTGGATTTATAGATGCAGATGATAAGATTGATTTGAATTTTTATGAAGAGCTTTATAAAAATGCAGCCAAATATGGAGCAGATATTGCAGCAGCTTCAATATACCGTATCAAAGGTCATAAACGTAAATTTATTTTAAGAATTCCAAGAGTAAAAGTAATAGAAAAAACTGCTAAAAAGTATAGAGCATTAAATTTACCACATTGGAGTTATGTATGGAATAAGATATATAATGCAAAAGTTTTAAAAGATTTAGGTTTCCAATTTCCTGAAGGTAAATTGTATGAGGATATAGTTTTTACTCACGAAATATTGCATAGTACAAAGAAATTAGTAGTCGTACCAAAAGTAAAATACTATTATTATATCAATAGTGATTCAATTACAAATAATTTGACAGAAAAGCATTATCGAGATTTAAAAGATGCATCAATTGCGATACAGAAATTTGCTCAAGAGAATAATATCTGTAAAGGGATAGGTAAGCATTGGTATTCAGAATTAGTTCGCGAAGTCAAATTTTATAATATTCCGATTTTTGCGAAATATAAATATGGAAAATATTCTCAATATAGAGTTATGAATATTCCTATATTTTTCAAAAAGGAGATGACACGTGGCTAAAATTAGTGTTATTATTCCTGTTTATAATGTAGAAATGTATTTGAAAGAATGTTTAGATTCGATAATTAATCAAACATTAACCGATATTGAAATAATTTGTATTGATGATGGCTCTACTGATAATTCTTTGCAAGTACTAAAAGATTATGCAGCTAAAGATTCAAGATTTGTTATAG
>CALVEW010000143.1 GCA_944326645.1 Candidatus Gastranaerophilales bacterium | reverse complement strand
TGCTTTTAAACAAACTCTTATTCTTTGTCTTTTTGCTGTGTTTGCCATTATTCATTCCTTTTTCATCTTGTAACTCAGAATTGGACCTGCGCCCAACCCACTATAAAAAAAATTTAGCTATTTTTATCGGCTATAACTTTCAATATAGCATTGTAATCGTATTATAAACATAATTCATAGTCAACAGGGGGATTTAATAATATTTTATAATTCGTAATATTTCTTTAAAAAGTAATTACGTGATTTGGGGAATAAGTGATCAAGGAATTTTTGTGAATCGTTAACCAAGAATCATTCACCCACGATTCTTGAAAAATATGTTTACTCCAATTTACCCCTATTTCATACTTTAGTTAGACAAAACTCTCAACTTTTGTTGGATGAAGATTATTCCAATACACATTATTATAATAATAGATTGTATATTATAATAGGTGAAAAATGAACTTACACGAAGAATGTTTATTGAAATATCTTAGATATCCTGATGATTTATCACATACAACAGAACTCTTGAAACTCAACAATTTAATTCTTGAGCAAAAATTCTTGTTAAAAAATTTCTTATCTAAAAATATTAAACTCAATCTTTCTTCGGCTGAAAGTTAGGAGTGTTTTATGAAAATCAATATTAATAATAAGGTTATAGATTATATTGCATATTTTCTTATAACTATTTCTATAATTTTTATTGTCATATTTGCATCAAATAATAAATTAATACTTAATTTCTTCAATGATGCAGAAAACAAATCTTTTGACTACAGGCAATCATTACTGGTTAAGCATAGACATCTTAAACCTAATAAAGACATTGTTATTCTTGCAATTGATGATGCAAGTTATGAGTATATTCTTGAACATTACGGAGAATGGCCAATTTCAAGAAAAGTTTATGCTGATATTATTAACTTTATCGAAAAAGATAATCCTAAAGCTATTGTTTTTGACCTTATGTTTATCAAATCATTTAAAAATGATTTAGCATCTGACAATCTTTTAGCTAATACAATGGGAAAATATAACAACATTTATACAGGAATAAATTTTGATAATGAATCATTTGATTTAAGAAAACCTATCAATCTCCCTGATAAAATGAAAGCTAATGTAAATATTGAATCTAAAAATATTAACATCAAAAAAACATTTAATTTTTCTAACTGCAGACCAATAATTTCACAATTATTAAACAACAATACAAAAGTTGGGATGATAAATATCAACCGTTCTAATGATGGAATTATAAGAACTGCACCATCTTTTGCAATGTATAAAAACGAATACTATCCTTATTTATCATTAATCGTTGGAAACAATATAAAAAATGGGGAATACATAAAAAATTACACAATTAATAAAAAATCAAACCTTATATCAAATAAATTAAATATTCCACTTATTAACACCGGAGAATGTGTTCTAAATTGGTATGGACCGGCTCAACAAACTTACAAAAACATACCATTCTATAAATTAGTTAAACTAACTAAAGGTGAACAAATTTCTGATAAGTACAATTTCAAAAATAAGATTGTTTTTGTTGGAACAACAGCACAAAGCTTATTTGACACAAAAAGTGTTCCTATAGATAAAATATACCCCGGAGTAGAAATTCATGCTACATATTTAAATAATATTATAGATAACTCTTTCATAAGAAAAACAACACAAGCAACTGATACTATAATTATTATAGGTTTAATTCTTTTAATAACAACAATAGTATTTTTATCTTCATCTGCAATTTTTGCAATTTTATCAACTACATTAGTTGCAACAGCATATTATATGACATCATATTACGTTATGAAATTGTATAACCTATGGATTCCTGAAATTTTACCATTATTTTCTATACTTATAACTTTTGCTATTTCTTATCTTGCAAAATATTTATTAAAATCAAGAGACTTCGAATATCAATATAAACTTGCAACAACCGATGGTTTAACAGAATTGTACAATCACAGATATTTCCAAGATACATTAAGAAAACAAATTGAAACATCAAAACGTTACAATCAACCATTCTCTTTAATAATTATTGATATTGACTTTTTCAAAAAATTTAATGATTCATATGGACACCAAGCTGGTGATGCTGTTCTTAAAGGTGTTGCTCATATTTTAAAAAGAAATACACGTGCAACAGACTTTGTATGCAGATATGGCGGAGAAGAAATGAGTATAATTTTACCATACACCGACCAAAATGAAGCAATAGCTAATGCAGAAAGGATTTGTAAAGCAGTAGCAAATCATGTTTTCAAATTACCGAACAATATAGAATGTAATGTTACAATCAGCTTAGGGGTTTCAACTTTCCCTGAAGACGGAGATACTCCTCAAAGAATTATTGAAAAAGCAGATAAAGCTCTATACTGGGCAAAAGAACATGGAAGAAATCAAGTAGGTAAAAATGAATAATAAAGTTATTATAATAGGTGCAGGATTAGCAGGATGTGAAGCTGCATTACAACTAGCCAAAAGAAATATAAAAGTAGATTTATATGAAATGCGACCTAATAAAACAACAGGAGCGCATAAAACGGATAAATATGCAGAATTTGTTTGTTCAAATAGTTTAGGTTCATCTGACATTACAAATGCTAGCGGTTTATTAAAAGAAGAAATGAATATTCTAGGAGGAGAATTAATTAAAATAGCATTTGATAATGCCGTACCTGCAGGAAATGCTCTTGCTATTGATCGAGAAGGTTTTGCAGATAAAGTTACGGAATTAATTAATAATAATCCTAATATTAATGTAATCAAAGAAGAAATTACAAAAATCCCAGAAAATGAAAATACAATTATTGCATCAGGGCCATTAACTAGTGATGAATTAGCAAATTCTATTAAAGAATTTACTCAAAGCGAGCATTTACATTTCTTTGATGCAATTGCACCAATTATTGAAAAAGATAGTATTAATTTTGACAAAGCATTTTATGCAAGTAGATATAACAAAGGTGAAGCATCTTATATTAACTGTCCAATGAATAAAGAAGAATATGAAAAATTCTACAATTTCTTAATTAATGCACCTAAAATAGAATTAAAAGAATTTGAAAAAAATGCAAAATTCTTTGAATCTTGTCTTCCTGTTGAAGTATTAGCATCAAGAGGCGTTGATACCTTGAGGTTTGGTCCTATGAAACCTGTAGGGCTTATTGATGATAGAACAGGTGAAAAGAATTATGCAGTTGTTCAATTAAGACAAGATAATTCAGCAAAAACCTTATACAATATCGTAGGATTTCAAACAAATCTTAAGTGGCCTGCTCAAAAAGAATTAATATCATTAATCCCGGGTTTAGAAAATGCAAACATTATGAGATATGGAGTAATGCATAGAAATACTTTTATCAATAGTCCTAAGATTTTAAATCCAACTTTACAAACAAGAAATAGAGAAAACTTATTCTTTGCAGGACAAATTACAGGAACTGAAGGCTATACAGAATCTATAGCCTCAGGATTACTTGCAGGTATTAATATGAGTAGATTTATTTCAAATAAAGAATTAATAATCTTACCTCAAGAAACTATGCTAGGGGCATTAATGAACTACATAAGTAATCCGGAGCATGAAAAATTTCAGCCAATAAATTCTAATTGGGCAATAGTTAAAGAAATCGAATTACCTAAACAAATTAGAAAGAATAAAAAAGAAAAAAATACAATACTTTCAAACCGTTCCATTGAAACTTTAAATACTTTCATAAAAGAAAACTCCTAACTTTCGTCAGGAGTTAACCGAATTAAAAAATCCAACTTCTTTTAATCTATCTTAAAATTTGTTGCATATTCTCTTTGCTCAACATTTTGAGATTCAGGATATACATTATTTAGTTGAGAAGAAGGATATGAAGAAACTTCATTTCTTCTTCTTTCTAATTGAACTTGTCCATTTTTTACAACCTGTTGTAATTGATTTAAATTTTGTTCTAAACTTGTTAAAACTTGTTCGGCATAAACAGATGCGCCATCTTGAATTCTTGTTGCTTCATCTTTTGCTTGAATTCTAATTGCTTCAGCATCATCTAAAGCTTTTCTTTTTATCTCTTCACAATCAGATATTACTTGTTCTTTAATTTTATCTGCTTCTTTTTGAACAGCTAATAATAAATCTGACTCACTTAAAATTCTACTTGCCTCATTATGAGCATCATTAATTATTTTTTCTGCTCTTTGTTGTGCTTCATGCTGAATTTCATCTCTACGTCTTAATAATGCTCTTGCATCTTGAACTTCAGAAGGTAAAGATGCATAAATTCTATCTAAAAGAGATTCTACAACTTCTCTCTTTACAACAACCATATAATTTGATAATAAAGGAAACCCTTTATCTAGTGATTCTTCCAAAGCTCTTAATAAATCATATATTCCATTTTGTTGACCATTCATTTTTATTAAATCTCCCGATAACGATACTTGATATATAAAATATTACGACAAGTTTATTTTAAAAGTCAAATGAATTAAATTTAATATGTAGTTTTATGTAGTAGATATTATTAGTAAAAAAAGAAGCCCTTTAGGCTTCTTTTTTAATGGAGCGGGAGTTGAATTTT
>CALVEW010000142.1 GCA_944326645.1 Candidatus Gastranaerophilales bacterium | reverse complement strand
TTCGAAACCTTACATATTATTTTTCACATACAAAAAAAGACTTTCTTGCGAAAGTCTTTTAAAATCTGGGGCGGAAGCTCTTGCTCGCTCGCGTTTAACGGCATTACGGAACTGACCTGCGTCAGTCCCTTCAGCCTCAGCTCGCTCGCGCGATTCGAACCTCCTTCTCCGGTTCGAAACCTTACATATTATTTTTCACATACAAAAAAAGACTTTCTTGCGAAAGTCTTTTAAAATCTGGGGCGGAAGGATTCGAACCTCCGAGATGGCTGGACCAAAACCAGCTGCCTTACCACTTGGCGACGCCCCAATATATTGGGTTACTATTTAATAATATTCTATCAAGCTAAATTGTCAAGTCAATCGATTATTGATTTTTTGTTTCCCTAATCAAAATATTTTTTTAAATACTGACCTGTATAAGAATTCTTAACTTTTGCAACTTCTCTTGGTGTTCCTTGAGCTACTATTTGTCCTCCGTTTACACCGCCGTCAGGGCCTAAATCAATTATATTATCTGCTATTTTTATCAAATCCATATTATGTTCTATTACCAAAATTGTATTCCCATTGTCTGCAAGTTGATGTAAAATTTTAATCAATTTATCCAAATCAGACCAATGTAAACCTACTGAAGGTTCATCTAACAAATACAATGTTTTCCCTGTTGCTCGTTTATTTAATTCTGATGCAAGTTTAATTCTTTGAGCCTCACCACCTGATAAGGTTGTTGCACTTTGACCAAGTTTGATATAATCTAACCCAACATCATTTAAAGTTTGTAATTTATTCTTAATTTGAGGAACTGAGTCGAAAAATTCTAAAGCCTCTTTTACACTCATTTCCAAAACATCATAAATTGTCTTGCCCTTATATTTAACTTCTAATGTTTCTCTATTGTAACGTTTACCACCACAGACATCACATTTTACATAAACATCAGATAAAAAGTTCATCTCTATTTTTAATAAACCATCACCCTTACAAGCTTCACAACGCCCGCCTTTTACATTGAAACTAAATCTTCCGGCTTTATATCCTCGCATTTTTGATTCATTTGTTTTAGCAAACAATTCTCTTATAGGAGTAAACACATCTGTATAAGTTGCAGGATTAGAACGTGGAGTTCTGCCTATTGGAGATTGGTCAATTTCGATTATTTTATCAATGTTTTCAAACCCTAAAATTTCATCTATCCCTTGAGGTTTAGGTTTGTTTCCTCTTAGTTTGTGAATTGCATATTGGCAGATAATATCACTCATTAAGGTTGATTTCCCTGAACCTGAAACACCTGTTAGGACATTAATTTTACCTAGTGGAATATCTAAATCAATATTTTTTAGGTTGTTCAAATGTGCATTTTTTATATGTAAGAAATTTCCATTACCTTCTCTTAATTTATCAGGAATAGGAATGAATTTTTCACCTGAAAGATATTTTCCTGTTATAGATTCCTCAATTTTCATAATATCTTCCATACTACCTTGAGCAACAATTCTTCCCCCGTTTACACCTGCTTTTGGTCCGATGTCTACGATGTAATCTGCGTTTCTCATTGTTTCTTCATCGTGTTCAACAACAATTAATGTGTTACCAAGATTTCTTAAACGAATTAATGTTTTTATTAATCTATCATTATCTTTTTGGTGCAACCCGATAGAAGGTTCATCTAATACATATAAAACTCCTGACAAACCACTACCAATTTGCGTTGCTAGACGAATTCTTTGAGCTTCACCACCTGATAATGTTCCTGCAGTTCTTGCAAGTGAAAGATAACTTAAGCCTACATCAATCAAGAATTTTAGCCTTGCTCTTATCTCGTCCAAAACTTGTTTTGCAATCTTCATCTGAAAATCAGTTAATGAAAGATATAATTCTGAAACAAACTCATAAGCCTCATCTATCGGCATTGTACAAAATTCATGTATATTAACCTCTTTTGTTGTACCTTTCAATCTTACAGCTAATGGGAAAGGTTTTAGTCTTGCACCACCACAAGCCTCGCAAGGTTTGGTTATCATGTATTTTTCTATTTCTTCTCGCCAATATTCCCCACCTGCCTCGTTATATCGTTTCATTAAAAACGGTATAACTCCGCAAAATCTTTGATAACGAGTTTTGTATCTGTGAGAACCAAATTGTTTTACAGTAAGTTTTACGATATTATCACTACCGTATAAAATTATTTTTTGATGTTCTTCAGGTAAATCCTTAAATGGAGTATCTAAATTAATCCCGCATTCAATAGAAACAGATGCCAACAAATCTTTGTAATAATCAGTTGAACTCTTACTCCAAGGATAAATTGCGCCCTCGTTAATAGATTTTGTTCTATCAGGAACAACCAAATCAGGTGATATTTGATAATCAACCCCAATTCCTGAACACTTTTCACACGCACCATAAGGACTGTTAAAACTGAATATTCTAGGTGCTAATTCTTCAAAACTCAAATTACAATGTTCACAAGCTAATTTTTCACTGTAAATAACTTCACCCTGTCCGATAACATCAACAACAGTAACCCCATCAGCTTTTTTAAGCGCGGTTTGAACACTATCAGCAATTCTTGATTTTGCAGACTCTTTAACAACAACACGGTCAACTACAACATAAATGTCGTGTTTTTTAGTTTTTGCAAGCTTAACTTCATCTTCATCAATATTGTATATCTCTCCATCGATTTTTACCCTTGCAAAACCTTCTTGTCTAAGTTCCTCAAACAATGATAAGAATTCACCCTTTTTGCCTCTTGCAACAGGTGCCATAATCTGAATTTTAGTCCCTTCAGGGTTTTTCATAATACTATTAACAATCTCGTCAATAGTTTGAGGCTTAATCTCTGCACCACATTGAGGACAATATGGAGTTCCAACACGAGCAAAAAGAAGTCTTAAATAGTCATAAATTTCTGTTACAGTACCAACAGTTGAACGAGGGTTATTACTTGTAGATTTTTGATCAATAGATATTGCAGGAGTAAGCCCATCAATATTATCAACATCAGGTTTATCCATTTGTCCTAAAAATTGGCGAGCATAAGTTGAAAGACTCTCTACATATCGTCTTTGTCCTTCTGCAAAAATTGTATCAAATGCAAGTGAACTTTTCCCCGAACCTGACACTCCGGTAAATACGATTAACTCATTTTTAGGAATCTCTAAAGATACATTTTTAAGGTTATGTTCCCTTGCTCCCTTTATCGTAATTTTATCGTTCATAACAGCATTATACATCAATCAATATTCAAAAGAAAAACACAAATGATATTATCTAACCAAGATCTTTTGTTTTATAAGTGAAATAGCCTTCGTAATTGTAACTTGCATCAATCCCTTTCATATAAACTTCTCTATCATTTATTTTAGAAGTTAATGCTTGTTTTAATAGTTCTCGGATTTCAACATTTTTGATAGGACTTCTTTCCATAGCTAATAAATAATCTTCTTTATCAACCATACTCCAATCAACAACCATATTTAATTCTTTTTTTAAGATTAAATCTAACCAAATTCTTGTACTACGCCCGTTACCTTCTCTAAAAGGATGAGCAACATTCATTTCTACGTATTTTTCAATTATTTCTTCATAAGTTGATTGAGGCATTTTGTCTATATGTAGTAATGCTTGTTCAAGATACATAACAGGAGCAAACCTAAAATTCCCTTTTGCAATATTAACTGTTCTAATTTCTCCTGCAAAATAATAAATTTCATCAAATAAATACTTATGGATTTTTGATAATGTTTCAAAAGTTCCGGCATCAAGCGAATCAAGAATTTTGTTCTCAAACAATTCAAGCGCTTTTTTCTTGCTAATTTTTTCTTCTTGTCTTGCTAATTCTGATGAATCAGAAATACCAAGTTTATTTTCTAAAACCATGCCTGACCTCTTTTGTATATTATACCATACAAACCTAATAATAACTTAGTTCTAATGAGTTAAAAATAACATGAAAAACCGATATAAATTGATTATATCGGTTGGAATTAAGAATATATAACTATGGAGTTATACCAAACTGTATATTTTTTGTGGCGGAAAATTTAATCCGTCATTAATTTTTAGAAGAGTTGAGATATAAGGTCGAGATTTATTGTTCTCAATATCTGAAATAGTAATAGAAGAAAGATTAGCTCTTTTAGCAAGTTCTTTTATTGTAAGATTTTGCTTTGTTCTTTCTTCTTTAATGACTTTTGCTAATCTTCTATAAAATTTCTCATCTTCTTTCATAAAATCTCCTTTTTGTATAACTTTAACAAATAAATATCTAGTTTGACATATAATTTTTTAAAAAATTTACAAAAATTATTGTTTTAAATAGAATTTTTCGTGTTTGAACAAGTAGAAATTAAATAAAAACGAATATATTCTTTTAATATGAATGTTAAAAAATTATTTGGTAGAAATTTGAGAAGATTGAGAAACGAAACTGATCTTAGTCAGGAAGCATTTTCTGAAAAAGTTGGTTTACAACCTCAAACAATCAGTAATTTTGAAATCGGCAGACACTTTATTTCTGCTGAAAGTCTTGAATTATTATGCCAATACTTAAAAGTAACCCCATTAGAATTCTTCTTAAGTTTTAAGCAAGATA
>CALVEW010000141.1 GCA_944326645.1 Candidatus Gastranaerophilales bacterium | reverse complement strand
TGCAAAATTATGACCATCAACATGTTCACCTCTTAAGCAAACAAATATATCACCTTTGGTGGTTGTTTTAGAATTATAGTTAATACCTGTAACATCTACATCTTCAAAATTATATTTTTCTACTACTTCTACATCACTAATTAGTTTTGACAGTTTCATTTTGCATTTTCTCCTTTGCTGTTCTTGCATTATGTTTATCAGGTGTAAGATTCATAATACTTGCAACCTGAGATGCTATAGCCTTAAATATCGGAGCAGCAACTGTACTACCCCAAATTTCTCCACCTTGAGCGGAGTCTACTACAACATATATTAAAACTTGTGGATCAGTTGCAGGTAAATAACCTACAATTGATGTGTATAACTTGTTTGTATATCCGGAATCATTCTCTTTTGGTTTGTGAGAAGTCCCTGTTTTAGCAGCAATATAGTAATCATCCATTTTTATAGGAGAATTACCCGCTTCAATACTTTTTGTTAATAACTTAGTTACAAGTTTTGCATTTTCAGGAGTCATAACTTGTACTGATTTAATCTTAGTTTCTGCTTCTTCCGGAGTATATTTAATAACGTGAGGAGTAACTCTCACACCATTATTAGCAAGCGCAGAAACAGCTGACACCATTTGAATTGCTGTAACAGAAGATCCGTAACCATACCCCATGCAGGCATGGTCTGATACATCCCATTTACTTGCAGGTTTTAATAAAGCAATGGATTCACCAGGTAAGTCTATTCCTGTTTTATGTCCAAAACCAAATTTTTCTAATATATCATGAAATTCAGTTGATGACATAGTTTGAGCGATTTTTACCGCCCCAACATTACTTGAATGTTGGAAGAAATAAACTAAGTCAATAAGTCCTGGAGCACCACGTTGTTTATAATCATAGTTAGAAATTGTCCACCAACCGATTTTAATTTTACCTGTATCATTAATTTTTGTATGTTCGTTTATTTTCCCTAAAGCTAAAGATGAAGCAACTGTAATTGTTTTAAAAGTTGACCCTGGAGGGAAAATATCAGTTAAAGTCCAATTCTTAGTTTGAAGCATAGATGCCGTTCTATAATGATTAGGATCATAAGAAGGATAAACAGCATAAGCTAATATCTCACCATTTTTAGGATTCATAACTATAACAGCACCACGTTGCGCTTTAAATTTTGACACCGCTAAATCAAGTTCTCTTTCTGAAATATGTTGAATCGCAGTATCAATTGTTAATGTAACATCTTCACCTTTCAATGGTTCTGTTGCTGCGACAGGATCAGTTGAGAAAGTATAAATCAAATTCCCTGATGGAGTTTTTTCAATATTAGGACGTTGAGTAACATGCTCTAATTTATCTTTCGCAGTATATTCAACTCCTGCAGATACATCGGCATCCAAATTATAATAACCTAAAACATGAGATGCTAAACAACCTTGAGGATAAACTCTTATACTCTTTTTATCAACAGGAATTTCTCTTAAACACAATTTTGCAATAGCATCACGTTCAGCTTTCCCAACATTTTTTTTCAACAAAATAACTGTTTGATTCTTCTCAGCCTCAAACTTTTCCATTATAGTGGTTGGCTGCATTTTTAAAATAGGTGCTAAAGCTTTCGCTAATTCTTCTTTAGTGTGAATTTTGTCATCAAAGTCTTTAGGCCTGGCATACACATCATAATAAACCATATCTGTAGCTAATTTGATACCATTTCTATCATAGATGTCACCACGCATGATAAAAGAACTAGATGTACGCTGACGCTTAGCTTTTGCTCTATAATGCTTTACATCTAATATTTGAATACAAAATAAGTGGCAAATCAAACATAATGCAAATAAAGCAAACAATATTTGCGTTCTCCCAAGCCTCTTATTAAAAACCTTAATACGTTTATCTTTTATTTTAAATAATTCATCTTTCACATCATAAATTTTACCACAATCATACAATCTTGAAAAAAGTTTAAAAATAATTTACAGAAATACATAATTGTCTGTGCTACATTTTAAATATGAGCGTTCAATATGTACCATTACATTTGCACACAGAATATTCGCTTTTAGACGGTGCAATAAGAATAAAAGACCTTTGCAAATTTGCAAAAGAAAACAACATGCCAGCAGTTGCAGTAACTGACCATGGTGTAATGTATGGTGCATTAGATTTATACATTGATGCAAAAGAAGCAGGGATAAAACCAATTATCGGATGTGAATTTTATGTTCACTCAGGTGATATTACAGAAAGAGACCAACATAACAACCCTCGTTACCACTTAATTTTATTAGCAAACGAGATCCCAATAACAACCCGAGATATCACCTCATACTTTTAGCAAAAAACAATGAAGGTTACATGAACCTTGTAAAACTCGCTTCTGATGCTGCGTGTAAAGGCTTTTATGTAAAACCTCGTATCAATTTTGAACTACTAAAAGAATATTCAAAAGGGTTAATATGTTGTTCTGCATGTTTAGGTGGAGAAGTTTTATGTCACCTAAAAAAAGGTGATTATGAAGGAGCCAAAGAAGTTGCTCAAAGATATAAAGATTTATTTGGAGATGACTATTACATTGAGCTTCAAGACCATGGATTAGAAGATCAAAAAAGGACTAACCCTGATTTAATCAAGTTAGCAAAAGAACTTGATATAAAAATGGTTATTACAAATGACTCACATTACTTAAAAAAAGAAGATGCAGACTGGCATGACACGTTACTATGTATGCAAACACAGTCATTAAAATCAGAAGAAAACAGATTTCATTTCCCTAATAATGAATTTTATGTAAAAACAGTTGATGAATTAAGAGATGCATTCCGATGGATGGATACTGAAACATTTGACGAATGTATAAAAAATACAGTAGATATTGCTGAAAAATGTCACGTAACAATTAAATGGGAAGCACCATTACCTGATTATAAAGTTCCTGCAGGATATGACACAGAATCATATTTAGATTTCCTTGTAAATGAAGGATTAAAAAGAAAATACGGTGAAGAAAACATTAATGATGAATTAATGGAGCGTGTTAGATATGAGCTTGGAATCATACACAAAATGGGATTCTCTGCATATTTCTTAATAACTTGGGATTTTATCCACTATGCAAAAACACATGACATCCCTGTAGGTCCAGGTCGTGGTTCAGCTGCAGGTTCTGTTGTTGCGTATGCTCTTGATATTACAGATCTTGATCCAATAAGACACCATCTATTGTTTGAAAGATTCCTAAACCCGGAACGTTTCAGTATGCCCGATATTGATACCGACTTCTGTATCGATAAACGTGGTGACGTTATTGACTATGTTGTAAAAAAATATGGTGAAGATAAAGTTTGTCAGATTATTACCTTCTCAACACTTGCAGCAAGAAACGCAATGAAAAGTGTTGCTCGTGTATTTGGTATTGAATATGCCAAAAGTAATAAGCTTGCTTCAATGATTGCAACTGATGCAAAAAATATTGACGCAGCACTCCAAGAAGGGATGGAACTAAGAGAAGAGTACGACAAAGACCCTGAAGTTAAAAAACTTGTAGATACAGCTAAATGTGTTGAAGGTATCAAATGTGGTATTGGTATGCACGCAGCAGGGGTTATCATTTCATACAAACCTCTTGACCAAATCGTACCTGTTCAACCATCAAAAGACGGTATCATTATTACACAATACCATAGAGAAATTCTTGAAAAATTAAAACTGTTAAAAATGGACTTCTTAGGCCTAAGAAACCTTACAATGATCCATAAAACAGTTAATCTGGTAAAACGTTGTCAAGGAATCGATGTAGACATTAACCATATTCCTCTTGATGACAAACCAACTTACGATATGCTAGTTCGAGGAGAAACAGTCGGGGTATTCCAGCTTGAATCCTCAGGTATGACAAGTTTGGTAAAAAAATTAAAACCTGACGTATTTGAAGATTTAGGAGCGTTAGTTGCACTATTCCGTCCAGGGCCATTAGGTTCCGGCATGGTTGACGACTTCGTTGAACGTAAACACGGTCGCCAAGCAATTACATATGCTCATCCTAGATTGGAGCCTATCTTAAAAGATACATATGGAACAATGGTATACCAAGAGCAAATCATGCAAATATTCCAAGTTATGGCAGATTATTCTCTCGGACAAGCAGACCAAGTTCGTAGAATGATGGGGCACAAAGACCCTGAAGCAATGGCAGCTCAAAAAGATAAACTTATTGAAGGTTCTGCAAAATACGGAATGAAAGCGGAAGATGCAACGAAACTTTTTGAACAAATTCAAAACTTCGCCGCATACTGTTTCAATAGAGCTCACTCATCAGCTTACGCTTTTGTTGCATATCAAACAGCATATTTAAAATGTCATTATCCTGTTGAATATTTATCATCATTACTTTCAAGTGTTTCAGGTGATCAGGATAAAACACAAGCATATATTGAAGAAGCTCAAAAATATGGGATAAAAGTTCTTCCGCCTGATGTAAACAAATCATTCTTAGAATATGCACCAGATGGACATAACATAAGATTTGGGCTTGCAGCAATTAAACAAGTCGGAGAAGGTGTTGTTGAAGAAATCATAAAAGAAAGAGAAGCAAACGGAGAATACAAAGATATAT
>CALVEW010000140.1 GCA_944326645.1 Candidatus Gastranaerophilales bacterium | reverse complement strand
CATATATCCCTCGCAGTCTTAAAAACGAATGTTATAAAAACATTATATAACAAACTTCATACAAATGTATTATATTTAAGAATTCTTATCAAATAATTTTTAAAATTTGCCGATTAATAATACATAGAGGAAAACAGATGCTAAAATTATTAAGTCAAAAGAACTCAACTCTAATGTTGAAAGATTCCGAGCCTAATAAAATCGTCGAGATTGTAAAAGAGTACATCAAGACATCTGATGAGAGAGATTTAACAATTGATATTTCTCAAATGAACATTATGGATGCTTGTAAGATTTCTGTTTTATGTTCGACTGAACATTATTTGAAAAATCCTGAAGGCAAAATACATTGGGTTGTATCTTCTTCATCTGTTGAAAAAATGGTTTCTTCTATGGGACTAGGGAATTCGCATTTTTTATATAAATAAACTTTAAAAATCTCTTTAATTAAAGTATAATGTTTCCGTTGATATTTTAGTTATGGAGTTTAATATGAAAATTAATAAGAATTATTTAAACTTAGAAGCAAGTTATTTATTTTCAACTATTGCTAATAAAGTAAAAGCTTATTCTGAAGCAAATCCAGGTAAACACATTATCAAATTAGGTATTGGAGATGTAACATTACCTCTTTGCAAAGATGTAGTTATTGCAATGGAAAGAGCAGTATTAGAAATGGGCGTTCAAGATACATTCAGAGGCTATGGTCCTGAACAAGGTTATGATTTCTTAAAAACTCCGATTAAAGAATATTATTCAAAGAGAAATGTATCATTAGATTTAGATGAAATTTTTATAAGTGATGGAGCCAAAAGTGATTTAGGTAATATTTTAGATTTATTTGATTCTGATAATACAGTATTAGTTCAAGATCCTGTATATCCTGTATATGTTGATACAAACATTATGGCAGGAAGAAAAATCAAATACTTAGATTCTAATGCTGATAATGGATTTTTACCATTACCAACAGACAATGATAAAGCAGACATAATTTACTTATGTTCACCAAACAATCCAACAGGTGCAGTATATAATAAAGAACAGTTAAAACAATGGGTAGATTTTGCATTAGAAAACAATTCTATCATTTTATTTGATGCCGCTTATGAATGTTTTATATCTGATGAAACATTACCAAGAAGTATTTTTGAAATTGAAGGAGCTAAAAAGTGTGCAATTGAATTCTGTTCATTCTCAAAAACAGCAGGATTTACAGGTACAAGATGCGGATATACTGTAGTTCCAAAAGATTTAGTTTATGAAGATACAATGATTAACAAATTATGGTTAAGACGTCAAACAACTAAATTCAATGGAGTTCCATATATTGTTCAAAAAGGTGCAGCTGCAATCTTTACAGAAAATGGACAAAAAGAAATAATGGAAAACATTAATTACTATAAAGAAAATGCAAAAATTATTACAGATGCTTTAGATAAATTAGGTATTTGGTACACAGGCGGAACAAATTCTCCATATATTTGGTTAAAATGTCCTAATGGAATGAAATCTTGGGAATTTTTTGACTACTTATTAAATAATGTTCAAATCGTAGGAACTCCAGGTTCCGGATTTGGTGAAAATGGTGAAGGATATTTCCGTTTAACATCATTTGGTAGTCGAGAAAATACAATTGAAGCTATGGATAGACTACTAAAACATTCATTAGCTAATGTTTAAGTTAAATATAATTTAATAACTCAAGTGGAGTGTCAATTATTATTGACGCTCCATTTTGTTTAAGAAATTCTTTTGTTTTATATCCCCAAGACACACTAATACAATTCATGCCGGCATTTTCAGCTGTTTGAATATCAACCTCAGAATCACCTACAAATATTGCATTTTCAGATTTTGAATCTAGTTCATCAAGTGCAATATATACAGTATCAGGTGCAGGTTTTTTCTTTGTTTCTTTTTCTTGACCAACCGCAACATCAATTAATGTTTTAAAATACTTCTTACATAATGGTTTTACTGCTGCATCAAACTTATTTGATACAACCGCTAATTTATAGCCTCTTGTTTTCAATGTTGCAAGAAGCTCCAAAATATGTGGATATGGTTTTGTATTTACATCCATATTTTTTGCATAATGTTCTTTAAATATACTCAAACATACTTCAAAATTTGGATTCGTACGACCATCCGGAAGAGAACGTTCAATTAATTTTTCTACTCCGTTACCAACATTATTCCTTACCATATCAAGAGTTTGTTTAGGATAATTAAAACCAAATAAAGCATAATTAACACTAACTTTTAAATCCTCTAAAGAATTAATTAGTGTTCCATCTAAATCAAATATAATTGTATCAATTTTATTATCTGGCATTATAGCTTCCCCTATTTACCACTCTATTTACCCCTAGTCATTTTTTACTAAAGATGTGAATATTTGATAACCGTTTTCTTTATCAATCTCTATTATCTTGTAACAATTTTGAGTTAATGATGGTGTAACTATATAATAAATTCCATTTAATGATACTTCATCATTTTTATTAAAATGACCAGATACAACAGATATTACATTATCATATTTATTTATCATTTTAAGATATTCGATTGCATTGGCGGTATACAACAAATCATTACTAGTTTTATTTGCTATAGGAAAATGTTGTAAAATAACAATTTTATTTTTTTGATTAAGTTTAATTTGATTTTCTAACCATTCCATTGTTGTGCTATTAAAGTAACCATTAGGCATTGTTATAAAATCTTTTGCACCATCTACTACAATAAAAACGATATCATCTTTTTGGAACGTATAATTTAAAGTTTTAGGAGATTTACGTCCCAAATATTTATGTAATTTTTTTGCGTAAACTTCTTTTTCCAAATGCTTCGATTTAGATACATCTCTATCACCAACCACAACATAATATGGTTTATTCAATTTTTTTATATCACTTGTGAATGCTTTCAACAAGTCTGAATCAGCTTTTGCTGTATTATCTCCGGTAAACACAACAAAATCAATATCATTCATTTTATTAATATCATCAATTGATTTTTGCAGATTTTCAACTGAATTACCTTTTCCATATTGAACATCTGTTATTTGAACAAATTTCACATTTTTAGCATACGCAATATTGCATAATAATGAAAGTGCAAAAGCTAATATTATAATTATTTTTTTCATATTTGATTATTCCTCGTACATTGTTATAATTTTATCAATACCTGATTTAGCTATTTCAAACAATTCTAGCATTTGAGATTTTTCATAAGGTTCTCCTTCTGCTGTTGTTTGAAAATCAACAATTTTACCACTTTTTGTTAATATAACATTTGAATCAACTCTGGCATGAGAATCTTCTTCATAATCTAAATCAAGAAGGATTTCATCTCCTAATATTCCGATAGATATAGCTGCTATTGGTTCAATAATTGGATTTTCTTGAAGTTTGCCTTCCGCCATAAGTTTATTTATAGCATCTTTAAGAGCAACAAAACCTCCACAAATACTTGCAGTTCTTGTTCCTCCATCAGCTTGAATAACATCAGCATCAATAGTTATTGTTACCCCTGTCATTTTTTCTAAATCTACACAAGCTCTTAAGCTTCTACCGATTAATCTTTGTATTTCATGAGTTCTACCTGATACTTTTGTTCTTTCTCTTTGGCATCTTGTATTAGTAGATGCAGGAAGTAAAGAATATTCTGCAGTTACCCAACCTCTTTTATCATCTTCATCCATCCATTTAGGGCTTTTATAATCAACCGACGCTGTTGTCAAAACTTTTGTATCTCCAAATTCAACTAATACAGAACCTAATGCGTGCTTTGTAAAATTTCTTGTAAATTTAATTGGTCTAAGTTCGTTGTTTGCTCGATTGT
Source organism: Candidatus Gastranaerophilales bacterium (assembly GCA_944326645.1). Classification (GTDB taxonomy): domain Bacteria; phylum Cyanobacteriota; class Vampirovibrionia; order Gastranaerophilales; family Gastranaerophilaceae; genus UMGS1585. The sequence goes on along the minus strand of CALVEW010000140.1, from coordinate 756 downwards.
TTTTTCTCATAGATTCCCTCTTTTCTTTTTGTAAGATTAATCTCTTCTATCTAAATTATAATCCCACATATATATTTGCCCGCAATATCTGCATACTGCGTGCTGATTCATAAACATTAAATCAGGTACAAATGTGTAACCATCTACAGTAATTTCAATTTCTCCATTTTTATTATATTTATGCGTAAAAGTCTTACTGCCTTTGTAGTCCGCAGCAAACATAAGTTCAAATTTATCTATCGATTTACAGTTTTTACAGATAAACATTTTAGCCCTTATATTTTTTCTTTACACGTTTCATAAATTTTTCATCAAGTTTTTTTACTACATCATTATCGTTACAATATGTTTTATACCAAAGACAAATACAAATTGTTCTCAATGGTAATAATAATTGGATAACTAATTTGTATATAATAATAAGTACAATAAAACTTGCTACATCAATTGGAGCTAAAGGAGGATGATTAATGGCCGATAACATAAGATTTATGTTATAAAGTGATGATGTTTGAATTCCTTCAGCAACAAAAGATATTAAAGCTGAATTTACTTTTATAACATTTAAGAATGTATAAATAATCTGAGGAATAATAACACAAGTTAAAGTTCCTACAAACATTATTAGCCAAAATATTTTCCAGAAATTGCCTTGCACATAAATTGTACTCTTTTTGAAACAATCAATAGGTGAAAGTTGTTCTTCAAATATGAATATTTGAAAAATAAAAGTGAAATATATTAGAAGAATTCCAC
>CALVEW010000139.1 GCA_944326645.1 Candidatus Gastranaerophilales bacterium | reverse complement strand
AAAAAATACAAAGTTCTATCACAAGAATTAGATAAAAATAAAAAAAAAAATTTAGATTTTGCTCTAAAATCAGGAATTTTACTTAATAACAATTCTAATGACAAATCAACTGTTTTAGACAATTTATATAAAATAGCAACAACTCAAAGAGCAGAAGGTTTAGAAAATAAAAAACTACTAAAAGATACATTAACATCAGTAACTAATCCATATACAATCACACAAAAATTTGGAGATATTCCTGATGAATACAAAACAGAAGTAATTAACAAATTAACAAATAATTCAACAAACCTTATTAAGAGAAAAACAGCAGAAATAGAACTTAGAGATTTATTTTCAGGTTGTTGCGTTGCAGCAAGTGAACAATTTAATTTAGCAAGCAAAAAACCAGCAGAATACACAAGATTTGCAGAAGGATTAACATCACCAAACAAATCTGTATACAAAGATATTCAATTAGACAGCTTATCTGAAAACACCCTTGATGCTATTTGGTTATTAAATTCATTTGAAATTCCATATGAAGCAAAAGATTTTAAAACAGCAAAAATTAAGTTGGCTCCTGATGATAATGCGTATTTAAGAGCAAAGATTCAACAAAATTTCAGAGATGATACAGAACGTTCATCTATTGATGTATTAATGCAATCAACATTTATGAATGTCGCATCGCAACAAAGCTACAATTCTTTAAATGATAAAAGAGGCGGGAAATTTAGTAATGAAGATAGCGGATTGATTGATTATGAAAAAACATTCTTAGAATCAGTCGTAGAAGATAAAAATACAATGTCTGTAACATATCAAAATGTAGATGATAACCAAACTCTTATTGGATATACTACTGATTATGAAACTGCTAAAAATCAATTATTAGAAACTCTTGATAGAGGAAATAATATTATCATTGGATATACACTAACTGATGAAAACAAAAAAATTATAGGCGCACATGAAATAACAATAACTGATTATAAAAAAGATAACAAAGGGGAATTATATTTTGTATGTAATGATACTGATGACGATGTATCAGAGCCTATTGAATATCCTGCAACATATTTAATCCCTAAAATCCATCATGCCGGTCTACCTGAAGACATTGCAATGAAAACAATGGAACAAACAGACACTTGGAGATATAATATTCGAGAATTCAATAACAATAGAACTGCAGCATAAAAAGGATTTATTTTAAAACTTCATATAGTATAATAACTTTGACTTTATTAATATGAAGGAGATAAATATGTTTTGTCCAAGATGTGGTAGTGAAATAAAAAACAATCAAAAATTTTGTATAAATTGTGGTTATGACTTATCAGAAGATATAAAAGAATTAAGTAATAATAGTATTTATAAAAAGTCTTATTATAAAGAGGAAAAGAAATCTAATATTAATATTGATTTTAATTATATTTTTAACTTAATTTTTAAAATATTTTTCGCACTAGTATTATTATTTACAGGTTTAGTAGGGATTAAACTTATCAACCATTATATTTCTAATAATAATTTTAATCTTGATAAATCAAAATATGAATCATATATGGAAGACCCTTCATCCATTCCGGAATTGGTTCAACCTGAAAGCATGCAAGATTTAGCAAAAAACCTTAAAGAGGTTCAAAATTTTCTTGTTCTATATCTTAAATACTCTTCTGATTCTACAGAGCAAAAAGATAAAGTATTCAATAACTACAGACAACAATTATTAAAAATAGAAACTTTTTCGAATGAAAACTTACTAAAAGAAGATATAAAAAATTCTGTTCCTCAAACAAAAAAAGAATTTAATAAATGTGCAAGTTATTATAATAAAGAGCTTGCTCCTGTAGGTTTAAAAATAGTTTCGGATACTGCATATGCAAAATACCATTTAAAAGAAGACTATAGGTTTACATATAAAAAATTCGGACAATATACTTCTTCTGATATGAAAGCATATTTATATCTAAGAGCAAAGCATAATGATGAATTTTTAGAAAATGGCGGTTATTTGGCAACAACACCTAAAGAAATGAATAAAAGAATTTCAGATTACGAAAAATTCCTTATTAATAACCCTAATTTTGAAAAAATTAATGAAGTAAAAGATTATTTATATGTTTATACATTCGGTTATATTTTTGCAAATGATAGACAAGAAATGAAAGCTATAAGACATAATACATTCAAAAAATGGGATAAAAAATTCATTAGACAAAATAAAAATTCTAAATTAATACCAATATTTAGTAAAATGGTAACATCTGCAAATGGTATATCATCTAATCAATTTGATAATTTATATCCTTATGAATATGAAAAAATGTTAGAATCAATAAGACCTATAAATGGAGAACTAGATGACATATTTATAGATTTAAGAAAAGAATTAATTAAGGATATCTCAAATGTTGGATATAAATATGTATATTCCCAAACAGAAGGCATGTGGACTCCTTTTAGTGATGCAACAAAAATTTCAAAAGATTCTTTACTTGTTGCAAATAATGATCAAGGAGGATTTGATGTATACAATAATAAATTCAAAAAAACTAATCAAACTATAAATATTCAAAATAATGAACAAGTTATACTTAAAAGAGGACAATTATTAATTTATAATCCTCAATGTCTACAAATTTCAAAAATTGATTATTCTTATGGAAACTTTTCAGTAAAAGTTCTATCTTCTAAAGAGATTAGAAACTACTTCCCTGATGTTTTAATTATCAATGTTGATAATATTGGTAATAGTCCGGTTCAAATAACTAAAGACAAAGAACAACAATCATATATGTTAATATCTCATGCAGGAAGCAATTTTGACGGATATATCTTACATTCTGATATTCCATTTGGACATGAAGAATTAAGTAATATGTTTTCTATTAACACAATTGAAACGGTAAATATTGAATGGATACCTGCATCAGGTGATGGGAAACAATATTTTATTAGTTTTATAACAAATATAAAAGAAAATACAATACAAACAAACAATAATCAAAATTTACAAGATAACTCTACAACAAATACAAATAATAGTAATAACCAATAAAACTATTAACTAATTAACAAAAAAGTGAGAATGTGTAATTCTCACTTTTCTGTTAACATATACATTTTAAAACTGGCACAATTTTTGTAATTTTAATGACTTTAATGTGATTTGAGATGAGTTACAACCATTAAATCACATACATAAGGTATAAATTATCAAGTATTTTTTTGTCATTTTATTACAAAAAATTTACTTTATTTCTTCTGCTGATGTCTCTTTTTTAACAGGAGTTTTAGCTATAACTAATCTAGTAACTCTTGCTCCATCAACCTTTTGAACAGTAAATTTTAATCCTTGTTCTTTAATCTCAACAACATCACCAACTTGAGCTATTCGACCAAGAATTTTTACAACTAAACCGCCAATTGTTTCAATATCTTCAAAATCAAATTCTTCTTCTTTAATATCAAAGAATTCTGCAACTTCATCTATTCTCATCATTGCATTTGCAACATAAGTATTTTCTGCAACTTCTTTGATATCAACCTCTTCTTCTGTATCAAATTCATCCTGAACTTCTCCGATAATTTCCTCTAACACATCTTCTAATGTGATTAAACCGGAAGTTCCTCCAAATTCATCTACAACAATTGCCATTTGTCCGTGACGTTTTTTGAATTCTTTCATCAAATTATCTAATGTAATTGTTTCAGGAATTAACATTAAAGGACGAATTAACTTATCAATATTAAATTCTTCACCATTTAATTTGGCAGCATATAAGTCTTTTACATGAATAAATCCTAAAATTTTATCAATATTTTCTTCATAAACAGGGTATCTTGTATATTGATTTTCTAAAGTAATTTTATTAAGTTCTTCATAAGTAATATCTTCTTTATCAATACACATCATATCAGTTCTTGGAACCATAATTTGTTTTGCAGTCAAATCAGAAAATTTAAACATATTATGTAGCATTTCTGCTTCTGTTTGATTTAAAACACCTTCATTGTAACTTGCATCAACAATCATATCTAATTCTTCTGTAGAATGAACTAATGGAGATTGAGGAGCATCTATACAGCACATTTTTAATAATTTGCTGTTTGCAGTAGCTAATACCCATACAAAAGGCTTGAATACAACTTCAAAAAAGCTGATTGGTCTTGCACAAAATAAAGCAAACTTTTCAGGATATTGTATAGCCATACATTTTGGTAGCTGTTCACCTAATAACACATGTAAAAATGTTACTAATGCAAATGAGATTGGTACAGCTATTGCATGAGATGTAACGGATACATTTATATTAGGGAATAATACAATAACTTTTTCAATTATTTTAACGACAGTTGCTTCTCCAACCCAACCTAAAGCAATACTTGCTATTGTTATACCTAATTGAATTGCTGCAAGCATATCATTCATATTATCTACAGTTTTCAATGCAACCTTAGCTGTAGAACTTCCTTCATTTGAAAGCTGTTCCAATTTCGTTTTTCTAACTTTTACTAAGGCAAACTCTGATGCAACAAAAAAAGCATTTGCAAATATCAATATTGCAACTACTAACATATTAATTAAAATACTCTGGTCCATTTACCTTTTATAATCCTCTATCTTTATTTTTAAATTTTATAATATAATTTCAAAATTC
>CALVEW010000138.1 GCA_944326645.1 Candidatus Gastranaerophilales bacterium | reverse complement strand
CTGGATGTTGCGCTAGGTATAGGTGGTATTCCACGCGGAAGAATTATTGAAATATATGGACCTGAATCATCAGGTAAAACAACTTTAGCCCAACATATTGTTGCAGAATGTCAACAAAGAGGTGGTATAGCAGCATTTGTAGATGCAGAACATGCTCTTGATCCTGAATATGCAAGAAATTTAGGTGTAAATATTGATGAGTTGTTAATTTCTCAACCTGATACAGGGGAACAAGCATTAGATATTACAGAAGAATTGGTTCGTTCAGGTGCTGTTGATATTGTTGTTGTCGACTCAGTTGCTGCCTTAGTTCCAAAAGCTGAAATTGAAGGAACCATGGAAGATCAACAAATGGGATTACAAGCAAGATTAATGTCTAAGGCTTTAAGAAAATTAACAGGTGTTATTGGAAAAACTAATACGACTGTAATTTTTATTAACCAATTAAGACAAAAAATTGGTGTTATGTATGGAAACCCTGAAACAACAACAGGTGGTAATGCTTTAAAATATTATGCATCTGTAAGAATGGAAATCAAACGTGTTGAAGGCTTAAAAGGCGATGGAATGGACGTTGGAAACCATGTAAGAGTAAGAGTTCTTAAAAATAAGGTAGCTCCTCCATTCAGAACTGCTGAGTTTGATATTATATTTGGAAAAGGTATTTGTAAGACAGGAAATATTCTTGATGTTGCAGTTAATTTAGATATAGTTAAAAAAGCCGGTGCTTGGTTTAGTTATAATGATGAAAAACTAGGTCAAGGTCGTGACAAAGCAAAAGAATATTTGAATTCAAATCCTGAGTTACTTGCAGAAGTCGAAAAACTAGTTCGAGAAAAACTTGCAGAACAATAAGAAATGTAAAAGATGAAGCCTTATTTAGCAAAAATAAGGCTTCATTAGTTTTTTAATAAGAGTATACATGTGTGTAAAGTTAAAGTGAAAGGTAGTGGAGAATGGTACAAGCAATAAGCGGTTTTAGACCATACGTATCTGCTGTTCCACCTGTTGTAAATCAACAACGTGTCAACCAAATTAAGCTTGAACGCAATGAAGTTACAGATGATTTAAGGAATGGAAAAATTAGTGACATGCAAGCCATGTCAGAAAGAGTAGCTCTTAATTCTCAATTATCAGATGCAAAAGCTCAAGCTGCACAGGCTAGAAACGCACAACAAGTAAACGCACCTAGTCGTCCTCAAACTGTAAAACCTACTACTGTAACTAACCCTCAAGAGGTTAAACCTGCCAATGTAGCTGCTATGGATAGGCAACAAAAAGGTAAGGAACTATCGCAGGTCGAAAAACAACAAATTGTTGATAACCAAATGAAACAAATGGCTATAAACAATCAGGTTTTACACGGTTTAACAGCAGTATAAGACAACTTTATAGAATGTATTACAGATAGGTTGGATAATTATTTTATTCAACCTATTTTTTATGAACCAAATAAGTTTAATTGAGGAGGGACAAGTTCCGGCTTGTCTGCATATTTTTTCTTTGTTGAAAGATTTTTTGAGAAATCTTTTTGCATTTTGTTCATTAATGATTGAGATTTCTCGATTACAGAACTTGGTAATCCTGCCATTTTTGCAACGTGGATACCATAACTCTTGCTTGCACCTCCTGGAACAATTTTTCTTAAGAATTCAATTTTTCCGTCTTCTTCTGTTATTGTAATTCTATAATTCTTAATTTGTGGGTAAGTTTTTGTCATTACATTAAGCTCGTGGTAATGAGTTGCAAAAATACATCTTGCATTTATTTTCGTTGCAATATGTTCAGCAACAGCCCAAGCGATTGCAACACCATCATATGTACTTGTTCCACGACCAATTTCATCAATTAATATAAAACTGTTTTCGGTTGCGTTGTTTAGGATATATGCTGTTTCTACCATTTCAACCATAAATGTTGATTGTCCTAAAGTTAAATCATCGCTTGCGCCAACTCTTGTAAATATTTTGTCAGCAATCCCAATTCTTGCATAATCTGCAGGTACATAAGAACCTATTTGAGCTAAGATTGCAATAAGTGCATTTTGGCGCATATATGTTGATTTACCTGCCATGTTAGGCCCTGTTAGAATCATAAAACGAGTTGAATTATTTTCAATAGAATCATTTAATTCTAAATCGTTTGCAACATATGTTCCTAATGGAAGAATTTTTTCTAATACAGGATGACGCCCATTTTTTATAACAAATTCAGATGTTTCATTAAGCTCAGGTTTAACATAATTATTTTCTAATGCTGTTGTTGCAAAAGATGTTAAAACATCTAATTGGGCAATACATTCTGCAACTTTTCTTATAAGCTCAACAAACTCTTTTGAATAGTTTTTGAAATCCGAATATATTTTGTATTCTAAATCATTGATTTTTGATTGTGCAGATAAAACATCATCTTCATGCTTTTTTAGTTCATCAGTAATAAATCTTTCGCCACCTGTAAGTGTTTGTTTTCTGATGTAATTAGGTGGAACTTGATTAAGAAAAGAATTTGTTACTTCAATATAGTATCCAAATACTCTGTTAAATCCAACTTTAAGGTTTTTTATTCCTGTTTTTTCTCTTTCTTGTTGTTCAAAGTTTTCTATCCAAGTAGTTCCATTTGTTAACAAATCTCTTAGATAGTCTAATCCTTCATCAACTCCTGATTTTATAACTCCACCTTCTTTGATAACGTTAGGTGCATCTTCAGCAATCGTTTTTTCGATTATTTGCGCATAATCAAATAATTCAGGGATATTGTCTTCTATTCCATCAAAAATAGCGATGTCAGAATCTTTGACTAATTTTAGTAAATCAGGCAGGACTAAAAGAGAATCTTTTAGGCTTAGAAAATCTTTTGGTAAAGCTACTGTACTGCTTAAGCGAGTTGCAAGTCTTTGAATATCGTATATTTGATTAAGCGTTTCTGTAATTTCAATTCTTGATGAATCATTATCAATAAGTTTTTCAACAATCTCTTGTCTTGCTTCTATTTCAGAAATCTTCTTTAATGGTTGGCAAATCCAAGATTTTAGTAATCTTGTACCCATGTTGGTATTTGTTCTATCAATTGCCCAATATAGAGAGCCATATTTGTTTTTATCCCTTAGGGTTTCAACAAGTTCAAGATTTTTTCTAGTGCTAGAATCCATAAGAACATATTGTGAAAGCTCATATTGTTCTATTGTATCAATTTTAGGGAATGAAGATTTTAAGTTTTCCCAAATATATGCTAATAATGCAGCAGCAGCTCTAAATCCTAATTTGCAGTTGTCATAACCTAATGTATCTAGAGTTGATAAATTCATTGCATTTTTTAAATTTGTTTTTGCAAAATCAGATTCAAATATTTTTGCAGGAACTTTTGAACATCTGTAATTTGCTACAATTTCATCAGGAAGATTAAGTTTTTCATCAGGAACAATTTGGAACGGCATTGCTTTTTGTGCAATAGACGGCCCAATTATTTCAGAAGGTTTAATTCTTGCAAGCTCAGATAATATAAGGTTTAATGGAGCTTGTGTAACTTTAAACTCTCCTGTACTTACATCTGAATATGCAAAACCATACATTCCTTTTTCTTCAAACATAGAACAAATGTAATTGTTGCTATTTTGTTCAAGAAAGTCATTTTCTATAATTGTTCCAGGGGTAACAACTCTTACAAGCCCTCTTTTTACAATCCCTTTTGCTTGTTTTGGATCTTCTAATTGTTCGCATATCGCAACTTTAATACCTTTTTCAACAAGCTTTCTAAGGTAGTTATCAACAGCTTTAACAGGGATTCCTGCAAGAGGAACTCGTCCAAGCTTTGCGCCTGAATCTCTACCAGTTAATGTTAATTCTAATTCTCTTGATAATATATGCGCATCTTCAAAGAATGTTTCATAAAAATCACCCATTCTATAAAGCAATAAAGTATCTGGATTTTGTTGCTTAATTTCAAGATACTGCTTCATTGCAGGTGATGTATCCTCCGGATTTACATCTATACTATTAATATGATTGATTTCCCCTTTTGTCATGACTATAATTATACAATAAGATAAGAAGTAGGAAAACTATGTTTAGATTTTTTAAAAATATTTTTAATGCAATAATTATAGTTTTAGTTTTAGCAGGGTTGAATAACCTTTATAATGCGCATGTGTTTGATGATTTAATATCAAATTGTTCAAACTTTTTTAAAGAAAAGTCAGAACAAACAATCCAAAAGGTTGGAGATTTTTCTCAAATAAATCCTGAATTCAATGTTGATACGGCAGTAAATTTGTTCGGATTTAAGGCTGTATTAGGCGAACATAGAGCATCAGGACAAAGAATGATTGTTCTTGATTCAGGGCATAAAAAACTTTTAACAAGAGAAGATATCCAAACAGATGGAGTTAAACAAAAACTTGATGATTTAAGCCAAAAATTTAGATATCAATCCTCAAATGTAAGTGAGATAGAGATATTAGGTAGAGGTAATATTTATGCATATGGTAAAAATCTTCCATATGTTAAATTTACAGCCAAGGTTACAAAACTTCCAATAAGTAGAGTAACAGGGATTATAGCTGTTAATGATTCAAACCCAAAAGAGCAAAGGTTGTTGATATCTGTAAATGAAAAGAATCGATATTCACAACTTATCGCAAGTGAGTTTTATCGAGCAGTAAAAGAATCAGATTAATTGTAAGAGAAAAGAGTA
>CALVEW010000137.1 GCA_944326645.1 Candidatus Gastranaerophilales bacterium | reverse complement strand
CCAATTAATAATGTATATAAAATTGAATCACAAAAAGATATTGATGAGATTCAAAGAATTATTCGTATATTTGAAATTTCTAAAGCTCAACGTAACAAACACAAATTATTATCAATTAAAAACTTAGCAACATTAAGAATCGTGTTAAGTAATAACTAAGAATAAATTATCATTAATAAATAATTTAAATATAAGCCTGTTAGAATTAACAGGCTTTTTAGTTTATTAATTAAATAAAGCTTCAATAAAATCAGAAGAATTGAACTCTTTCAAATCTTCCATTTTTTCTCCAACACCAATTAATTTAACAGGAAGATTCATTTCTTTAGCAACAGCTAAAACAATTGCACCTTTAGCCGAACCATCCAATTTTGTTAGAGCGACAGATGTTAAATTAACTGCATCTTTAAATACTTTAGCCTGTTGTAGACCATTTTGTCCTGTATTTGCATCAAGAACAAGAATACATTCTCTTAAATTTTCAGGAGCATTTTTATCAATAACAGACTTAATCTTAGATAATTCTTCCATCAAATTATATTTATTTTGCAGACGACCTGCAGTATCTACTAAAATAACATCATAATTTTCATTTTGAGCTTTTTGAATAGTTTCAAAAACAACAGAAGCAGGGTCAGCCTTATCTCGTCTTATAATATCAGCACCTGCTCTTTTAGACCAAATGTCTAATTGTTCTTCTGCAGCTGCACGAAAAGTATCAGCAGCAGCAATTAGAACTCTTTTGCCTTCTTGCTTAAATTTATATGCCAATTTACCTATCAAAGTTGTTTTACCAACACCGTTTACACCTGCTATAAAATAAATATTCAAAGCATTTTCTACATAGTTTAATTGGTTTGAGCCTGCAGAATTTAATGTTTGTGTGAATTGTTCTCTTAAATAATTTTTAACTTCAGAAGGTTTGATTTTGTCTTGAGAGCGCAACTTATCAACTAACTCAGCAGCATAATTTACTCCTAAATCAGCACTAATAAGTAAATCTTCCATATCATCAAGAACAAATTCAGAAAATTCTTCTTCTTCAGCAACTGTATCTACAACATTCCCAATCAAAGCTTGAGCAGTTTTTGAAACAGTTTTTTTTAAATTTTCAATACTATTAGAAAAAAATCCAAACATTATTTAAGTCCATTATCAACAACAACTTTTGCTAATACACCATTTACGAAAGATGAACTATCTTCTGTTGAATATTTTTTAGCCAATTCAACAGCTTCATCAACGACAACTTTCATTGGCGCACCTTTTGTATATAAAAGTTCAATTATAGCGATACGCAAAATATCTTTGTCCATTTTAACAAGCCTTGAAATATCCCAACCTGTTGTATGTTTTTGAATTTCCTCATCAATTTCTTTATGATGAGCTTTGAATGCTTCTGCAATTTCTATAACATATTCTTGTACATCACTTTGTGCTTCTAATGTTGTAAACTCAGCAATTTCTAAAGCTAATAATGTTTTTTCTACAACATCTAAAACAGTTTCAATATTTTGTGACAATTCTGCAGTTGTAGGTATATCAACAGGTTTATCCTTAACACCTATAGGTCTTGATAAATTTGATTCATGCTCTGCTTCATAAGTATCAATATAATTTTTTATATCAATTAAAGAACCAACTGAGAGTTTTAATTCTTCAGAAGAATTATTTGAAAGAATTCTAACTGATTTAAGCATAATATCTTCAAAATCTTTTGAAGAATATGAAGTAATCTCTTTATCAAATTGTGAAAATAATATAAGTGCTAATTCACGAGCTGCTCGTCTTGCTTGCATAGATTGTCTCCTAATTAAAATACCTTTATGTTAGTTAAAATATAACATAAAAAAGAAATTAATTCATTTTAAGAGAATCTAATGATACAGAAGTATTATTTAGTTTTTCTCTATTTAAAATTGTACCGATATATTTTTTAACTATTTTTATTTTTTCAGGAGTTGCAACCATTGGAATAATATCTTCATCAGAAGCGTCAAAATTTCCAATCAAATAATTATTTGTAGAATTTTTGATAATACTCCCACGTCCACTTGGTAATTCTTCAAATCCCATTTTACTATAAAACTCAGCAGCATAAGATAATTCAGGGACCTCAGAACGAACATATACATCTTTAAATCCATCTTGTTTCAAAGTATTATAAAACTCATTTGTTAAAACTTTTCCGGTATTTTTAACCTTTTTATCTGAAAAAGGATTCCAAGTTGCAAGCCAATCTAACTCTGTTTCTTTTCTGGCATGATTTTTACGACTTGAATAAGCTAATTTATTATCTTTTGAAATTTTTAAAACATTTCCAATCAATATACCACAAGGATTTGAGTCTTTTGTAGCTAAAAATATCCTTGCTTTACCTTTAATAGACCTTGGAGAATTTAATATTTTTTCAGCAGCAGAAAATGCTTCTTTCATTACTTCTTGTCGGGAATAGTCATTTATTTGCTTGTCCTTAAAATACTGCTTCAAATTTTTAGAAAATTTAGATATAAAAGGTAAATCACGCTTTTCAAGCTGATATACATTCAAAAAATCACTTTTCCCATATTGATAACGAGCCAAATGTATAGCTTTAAAATTTAAATTTGGTTTAGATAAATTATAACAAGTTTGATTTTGACTTTGATTTATATACATGAAATTAACCTTCATTTATATAAAACAAACTATATACTTTTTTTGTTAGGAATGATAACAATATTTACAATAAAAAACACCCTGAAAATTAATTCAGAGTGTTTTTTATTTTTTAAATAAAATTATTCAACAATGATAGCTGAAACTGGGCATGCATCAGCAGCTTCTTTTACAGCATCTTCGTTAGCAGCAACTGCTGCTTCGTTAACAACTGCTTTATCATCAATACTGAATACTGCATCACAAATTGATTCGCATGCGCCGCAAGCTATACAAGAATCTTCAACTGTTACTTTCATTTCTTTCTCCTTTTTAATCGTTAATTATAATAAACGTTAATTAAATAACAAGTTAATTATAACAAAAACATGTAAATATTAAAATATCCATTTTTCTATTTCTTTAGAAATATTATCAAACCCTAGGGTTAATCCTAAATCCTTAGGTTCAATATTTTTACTATAATAAAGTACCGGGACATATTCTCTAGTATGGTCTGTACCAGGTACAGTAGGATCGCAACCGTGATCAGCTGTAATTACCAGCAAATCATCATCATTCATTGCATCAATAATTTTGCCTACATATTCATCAACTTCTTCTACAGCACGTCCATATCCAACAGGATCATTTCTGTGTCCATACAACATATCAGTATCAACAAGATTAGTAAATATTAAAGATTTATTTGGAACAAAATCTTTTGGAGTTGATTCATATTTAATACTATTCAAATCAAGTTCATTTTTTATTGCTTTTAAAGTTAATTCTAAACCTTCTTTGTTAGAACCGGTATGAATAGCATGAGTTATACCTGCTTTAGAGAAAATATCTTCAATTTTACCAATCGCAATAACTTCGCCACCAGATTGTTTAATTCTATCCAAAACAGTTTCTCCTGTTGGTTCAACAGAATAATCACGTCTATCTTTTCCTATTCTTGTAGGTTTTCCATCAATAACTTTATATGGACGAGCAATAACTCTAGATACATGATATCCACCATCATCAAGAAGTTTTCTTGCAATTCTACACCATTCATATAATGTTTCTAATGGAATCATATCAGTATCAACAGCGATTTGAAAAACACTATCAGCACTTGTATAAACAATAGGGAATTTTGTTTGGTGATGTTCATCATTAAGTTTTTCAATAATAGCAGTACCACTTGCAGGACAATTAGCTAAAATCCCACCACATTTTGTTTCATTAATGAAATCATTAACCAATTTTTCAGGAAAACCATTTGGAAAAGTTGCAAAAGGTTTTTCAGAAACTAAATCAGCAATTTCCCAATGACCTGTTGTAGTATCTTTACCTTTTGATTTTTCTTGTAACGTTCCATACTGTCCTATTGGATTAGTTTCTTTCGGAACACCCTCAAAATCTTGGATATTACCTAAACCTAACTTAGCCATATTAGGTAAATTCAATCCTTTATTATACTTACAAATATTAGCTAACGTATTACATTCAGGAATATCATTAAATTCAGCACAATCAGGCATAGCACCTATACCCATTGAATCAATAACAACAACAATTGCTCTTTTCATATTTTATCCTTTCCCTACTCTACTGTATTAAAGATTCTATCACCTGCATCACCCATACCAGGTACGATATAACCTTTTTCATTTATACATTCATCAACCGCAGCAACTGTAATTTCTACATCAGGGAATTCACTATGAATAAGTTCAATCCCTTGAGGAGCAGCAAATATACAAATACATTTAATATTCTTTTGAGGGATTCCTTTTTCTGCATATAATCTTATAGCTTCTAACAAAGAATTCCCTGTTGCTAACATTGGATCAGTTATATATACATAGAATTTTTTAGGATCAGGTGTAGCCATAGGAACTTTATTATAATACCAAACCGGTTTCAAAGTTTTTTCATCACGATACATACCAATATGCCTGATACAAGCATCAGGTAGAATATCAATAGCCTCATCAGTAAAAATTAATCCTGCTCTTAAAATCGGTGAAATAATGATTTTAATATCAGGATCAATATCTTTTGCCA